>JAVHNW010000204.1:0-2892 GCA_036169755.1 bacterium
TTCCCGGCATTACGCCATCGGTCGCTGCGATCAGCGAGGCGGCCATCGAGTGTGTCGAGGCCGCGTTCCAGTTCTTTGCGGCGCTGGGCGGTGCGCTCGCGGTAGCTTTCCCACTGGTCGAGGCCGAGGATGCTGGCTAAAATTCGTTTTCGGTCGCCGGGTTTCTGCTGGGTAAATTGGTCGGCTTTGCCTTGCAAAAAAAACGAGGCGTTGACGAAGGTTTCATAGTCGAGCCGTAAAATGGCGCGGATGCGGTCTTCGGTGGCGCGCACGCTTTTTTCGGTGAGCGGGCGCCAGCGTTGGCCGTCCAACAGTTGAAATTCGAGCGTGGTGGTTTTTGCGCGCGGTAAAATGCGCTGAATGCGGTAGCAGTTGCCCTCGTACTCAAAGGTGAAAATCACCTCGGCGGCGGGGCTGGCGCTGTGAATGAGCGCCTCGCCGGGTTTGCGCGCCTGGCCGAACAGCGCCCAGGTGATGGCGTCCAGCAGCGATGATTTTCCAGCGCCGTTGGGGCCGGAAATGCAGGCCATGTCGATGCCGGTAAAATCCAGCTCGGTTGGCGCGCGGTACGAGAGAAAGCCAGAAAGTTTGAGACTCAGCGGAATCATGCCGTGATTTTACCGCAGCGTTGGCTTGCCCGGCTCATCTACTTCTGTTATCATAGCGGGGTGTTTTACGATGACGAAAACCGTAACCGGCGCCGCACTTTTTTGCTGACTGTGATTCTGGTCACTCTCCCCTGTTACTGCCTGGGGTTGATTGCGCTGGGCGTGGACCCCAACGGCTCGCTCACTCCAACGCCTTCGCCAACTTTTACCCTGGCTGTGCCCAGCGCAAGCGCCTCGCCGACTGTCCTGGTGCTGGCGACCACCCTCGGCCCCTCGCCCACGCCCAATTTGTTGACCACTACGCTGACGTTTACCGCCAGCCCATCAGCCACGGCGACCGCCACCGGCACGCCCTCGCCATCCTACACGCCGTTCCAGGCGCCGACAGATACCGCCACCTTGCCGCCACCCACCGCTACTGCCACTCTTCCACCACCCACCGCGACTTTTACGCCGCTGCCGCCAACGGCTACCCTTGTCATCACGTCAACCGCCAGCCTGACCCAAATTCCCACCGAAACCCCCACCAACATTCCCACTCCCTGATATGGCCGACATTCTCCCCTTCCTTAAATCCCTGCTCTCTGCGCCCGGACTCTCGGCGTATGAAACCCCGGTGATGCGCCTGATTGAAGAAAAATGGCGCCCGCTGGTCACGCAAACCCGTCTCAGCCGCATTGGTTCGCTGGAGGCGCTCAAACAGGGCGCTGCCGCCGAGCCGCGCCCAGCGTTGATGGTTGCCACGCACATGGACGCCATCGGGCTGATGGTGACCTCGCTCGCGGGTGAATTTCTGCACGTGACGCAAGTCGGCGGCATTGACCCGCGTATTTTGCCTGGGACGCCGGTCACCGTTCATGGACGCGCAGATCTGCCCGGCGTGGTGGTCATGCCGCCCGCCCGCGCCCTGCCTCCCGGCGCGGCGGAGGGTGTCATCGCCCTGAACGATTTACTGGTGGATGTTGGCCTTTCGGCGCGCGAGCTGGCTGAACAGGTTCAAATCGGCGATGTGGTTTCCTTCGCCACCCAGCCGGTCGAAATGCCGGATGGCATCATCAGCGGCCACACGCTCGATAACCGCGCCTCGGTGGCCGTGATGACGGTGGCGTTGGAAGAATTGCAAGCCAAACAGCACGCCTGGGATGTCTGGGCGGTGGCAACCTCGCAGGAAGAAACCACGTTGGGCGGGGCCTTTACCTCCGCTTTTGGCATTCACCCGCAGATTGCGATTGCCGTGGACGTGACCTTTGCCAAAGGTCCCGGCGCCAGCGACTGGCAAACCTTTCCGCTGGGTAAAGGGCCGACCCTGGCGATGGGCCCCAATATGCACCCCTTCCTCCACAAAAAACTGAAAGAAATTGCCGACCGCTTGGAAATCCCCACTCAGCTGGAATTTGCGCCGCGTCATTCGGGCACGGACGCCTACGCCATGCAAGTCGCCGCGGATGGCATCCCCACCATGCTGATAGGCATTCCCTTGCGCTACATGCACACCCCGGTGGAAATGGTCGCCGTCAAAGACATTCAGCGCGCCGGACGGCTGCTGGCCGAATTCGCTGCCGCGCTCGAACCCGATTTTGCCCAAAAAATTGTATGGGACGATTGACGCCATGACAATCTCTGAAAATCAACTTGCCCTGCTCGAAAAATTATGCAACGCCAACGCCGTCTCTGGCGATGAAGGCGAAGTGCGGAAAATCATCCTGGAAGAAGTCAGCCCGCTGGCAGACAGCGTGAGCGTGGATGCCCTCGGCAGCGTGCTGGCCACCAAAAACGGTTCGGGCGAAAACCGCCTGCGCGTGATGCTCGACTGTCACATGGATGAAGTCGGCTTCATGCTGGTGGATGATGACTCGGACGGCCTGTTCCGCTTTGAACTGGTCGGCGGCATTGACCCGCGTCAGCTGCCCGGCAAACAAGTGCTGGTTGGCAAAGACCACGTTCCCGGCGTGATTGGCGCGCGCCCCATTCACCTGACCACGCCCGAAGAGCGCAGCCACAAAATCGGCGCGGACGCCTTGCGGATTGATGTCGGCCCGGGCGGCGCGGGCAAAGTCAAAGTGGGCGACCGCGCCACCTTCGCCACCCGCTTCCGGCGCGCTGGCACCCCGAACTCCGGGGGTGCAGGCGATTCCATCCTCTCCAAAGCCATAGACAACCGCATTGGCTGCGCCCTGCTGATTGACTTGCTCAAGACCGCCCCGGCGCAGATTGACCTGTGCCTGTCATTTTCGGTACAGGAAGAAATTGGCCTGCGCGGCGCAAAAGTGGCCGCCTACCACTT
>JAVHNW010000205.1:0-2870 GCA_036169755.1 bacterium
CGTTCGTCAGGGGATGATCAATGATTGTATAGTCTCCGGCACTATTTGCCGCCGTCGCAACGTGAACGAACTGAACCCCCAGTGAGCTCGCCGGAGGGATGCTGAGAGCCGGCAGATCGAGCAGTTGGGGCTGAGAAGCGCGCGGCGGTTGCAGGTTCTGCGCATTCATGCCGGCTGGCGCGCCGCGCTCGGCATACGCCACCCCGCTGCTTCCGATGACGCTGGCAATGACAACCAGTACCGCCACAAATCGAGCAAATTTCGTAAACATTTTGGATTCTCCTTCGACTGAATACAGATTTCGCAAAATGCGTGCGCTCGCGGGCTTTCCCATGTTGCCGTCTAACCCGGTCTAGTTACGTAGAAAATTGACAAAAACTCCCCCGTATTCACTGTATTTGGGGCATCCTCGTCACGTCCAAAGGAAACCGACAAAAGCCCACATCATAGTACGGACACAACTAGACAATAACAATAGCCCAAACGAACTAATAGTTCGTTTGGGCACTATCCAATAGCCATTACAACCCGGCCTGACACTCGGCGCCTATTCCTCCCCGGTCAACAGTTTGATGCGCTCCCAGGGGCTGAGTTTGGCATCATCGGCCAAAAACCCTTTCAATTCGTAAATTTCATCGCGCAGGGCGGCGGCGCGTTCAAATTCCAGCGCTTTGGCGGCAGCCTTCATTTGGATGTCCATTTCGGCGACCATTTTTTCCAGCTCGCGGCGGTCACCGGCGGCAGATTTCTTTCCGGCGCGGTATTCGGCTTTGGATTCGCCCAGCGCCAGCGCTTTTTCGCGGCTTTCCACCGAGAGCGAATCTGTCAGATCGCGGATGCTTTTGTGAATGCTGACCGGGACGATGCCGTTTTCCTGATTGAATTTCACTTGTTTGGCGCGGCGGCGGTTGGTTTCGCCAATCGCAAAATTCATTGAATCGGTCATCCGGTCGGCGTACATGATGACCCTGCCGTTCACGTTGCGCGCGGCGCGGCCAATGGTCTGAATCAGCGCCGTGCCAGAGCGGAGAAAACCTTCCTTGTCCGCGTCCAAAATCGCCACCAGCGAAACTTCTGGCAGGTCGAGGCCCTCGCGCAGCAGGTTAATGCCCACAATCACATCGAAAACGCCCAGGCGCAGGTCGCGCAAAATGGCGATGCGTTCCAGTGTCTCCACTTCCGAGTGCAGGTAATGAACTTTTATGCCGAGTTCTGTCAAATAATTGGCTAAATCTTCGGACATGCGTTTGGTGAGCGTGGTCACCAGCGTGCGTTCGCCGCGCTCTATGCGTTGGTGGATTTCGCCGACCAGGTCGTCCACCTGGCCCTGGGTCGGGCGGACTTCCACTTCGGGGTCAACCAAACCTGTCGGGCGGATGATTTGTTCGGCCACTCGTTGGGCTTTTCCCAGCTCGTAGGGGCCGGGCGTGGCCGAGGTGTAAATCGTGAAGCCCATGCGCGGCTCAAATTCGTCAAATTTGAGCGGGCGGTTGTCCAGCGCGCTGGGCAGGCGAAAGCCGTACTCGACCAGGGTTTCCTTGCGCGAGCGGTCGCCATTGTACATGCCGCGAATTTGCGGGATGGTCATGTGGCTTTCATCAATGATGAGCAGGTAATCGCTGGGGAAAAAGTCAATCATCGTCCAGGGCGGCGTGCCGGGGGCGCGGCGGTCGAGGTGGCGGGAATAATTTTCGATACCAGAGCAGTAGCCAACTTCTTTGAGCATTTCCAGGTCGTAACGCGCGCGCTGTTCAATGCGCTGGGCTTCGAGCAATTTTCCCTGCTCGTTGAAAATTTTCACCCGGTCGGCCAGTTCCGCTTCAATGTCGGCGATGGCCTCTTTGAGTTTTTCCTCCTGGGTGATGTAATGCTTGGCCGGGAAGATGTCCACCTCCGGCAGCTCGTTGTGAATTTCGCCAGTCAGCGCGGTGAATTCGACAATGCGCTCGACTTCATCGCCGAAGAAAGTCACCCGGTAGCCGCGCTTATCCGCATAAGCCGGAATGATTTCCAGCGTCTCGCCGCGCACGCGGAAGGTGCCGGAGCGCAATTCCATGTCGTTGCGCTGATACTGGCCGTCAATCAGTTGGCGCATCAGCGCATTGCGGCGGTAAACCTGCCCCACCTGCAAATGCACGGAGCCGCGCAAAAACTCATCCGGTGAGCCGAGACCATAAATGCACGAGACCGAGGCAACGATGATGACGTCTTTGCGCGAAACCAGGGCGGTGGTGGCCGCCAGGCGCAGACGCTCAATTTCCTCGTTGATTTCAGTTTCTTTTTCAATGTAGAGGTCATTGCGCGGAACGTAAGATTCCGGCTGGTAATAATCGTAGTACGAGACGAAATATTCCACCGCGTTTTCCGGGAAAAACTCGCGGAATTCAGCGTATAGCTGCGCCGCCAGCGTTTTATTATGCGCCATGATGATGGCCGGTTTTTGCAGCTGTTGGATGACCGAAGCCATCGTAAACGTTTTTCCGGTGCCGGTTGCGCCCAGCAAAACCTGCTGCTTCAGACCGCGCTGAACGCCATCCACCAGTTGAGCAATCGCCTCCGGCTGATCGCCGGTTGGTTTAAAAGGAGCAACAAGTTTGAAAGTCATCGAATTTACCTCGCGTAAAGGAACAGACGTTCTATTGTATCACGCGCATAAAAAAATCTCCTTTTGCAAGGAGATTTTTCGCAGGCTGGGGGCAATGGATTCGAACCACTACTAGCTGTTCCAGAGACAGCCGTCCTGCCATTAGACGAGCCCCCAAGGGCTTAAGCGGGGCGAATTTTAGCACGCCCAGGAAAATACGGCAAGGGGCAATTTCGCCAGCGCGCCGCTTGACTTATTTGTCAGACAAGCACATAATTGCACAACT
>JAVHNW010000206.1:0-2864 GCA_036169755.1 bacterium
CACCCTGCAAAGCCTGGCCAACCAGGTGGCAATCGCCCTGGAAAACGCGCGTCTGTTTGGCGAAATGACCGGCTCACTGGATGAACTGCGCCAATCCAATCAGCAGTATGTCGTCTCTGCCTGGAGTGACCGCTTGAAAAATAACGCCATCGAATACGCCACCGGCGCCAATGCCCTGCTGGCCGGTGAAAATGAAAACAGCCAGCTGGTTAACGTTCCGCTCAAATTGCGCGAACAAGCCATCGGCACCATCGAAATCGAAACCGGCCAGGAATGGAACAGCGAGGACCAGGCCTGGGTCGAGGCGCTCGCCACACAGTTGGGCGTCTCGCTCGAAAACGCCCGCCTGCTGGAAGAAAGTCAACAAGCCGCCCTGCGTGAACGTCTGAGCGCCGGAATCGTGCAAAAGCTATGGGGGGCGGGCTCGGTGGAGAATATTCTGCAAACCGCCGTCCGCGAATTGGGACGCGCGCTGGAAGCCTCCGAGGCCGTGATTGACCTGAAAGTTGAAGACTAACCATGCCCACTCGCCCATCTTCCCCGCAGAAACAAACCCATTTTCTGGCTCGCTTGTGGCTCGGATTCACCCAACCGCACGGCTCGGTAACCGACCTGGCGGAGCAAAAATATGCTCAGCTGGTCGCCAGCCTGACGCTGGCGCTGGCGCTGCTTTTCCCCGCCAGTTATTTTGCCAGCAGAAACACTCTCACGCTGAATACGCCTCAGGACGCTACCAGAACCTTCCTGTTAATTGGCATCATTGCCGCCTATTTTTTATCGCGCACACCCTTCTACCGCGCCGCGTCTTACCTGGTGGTTGGCCTGATGAGCAGCCTGAGCTACATTTTCATTGTGATCGAACACGGCCTAAGCGAAGCTGACTTAATGGTCGCGCTGGTCACTTTCATTCCCGTCACCATTGGCCTGGCCGTTGCGCTCTTGCCGCCCCCGGTAATTTTTATCGTCACCATCGTCAATTTTGTCGCCATCAATCTCATTCCATTGATGCAGACCGCTTTAACCCCGCGCCTAGCCGGGGCTTTTTCGGGCGGAATTGTCAGCCTCGGCACTCTTCTGACCATCCTCATCGCTTACCGTAATAATACCGAAAAAGAAAACATCGCGCAGTTGGAGGAGAGCAACACCAGGCTGGAAACGGCCCAGTCCAACCTGGAACAGCGCGTGGAGGAACGCACGCTTGAACTTAACCGCCGCTCGGCGCAGCTGGAAGCGGCAGCCCAGGTAGCGCGTTCTTCTGCCGAAGTGCGCGACATGCAGCAGCTCCTCGAAAATGTTGTCCGCCAAATCACCGAGCGCTTTGATTTTTATCACGCCGGAATTTTTCTAACCGAAGTCAACTCACAATATGTCGTTTTGCAGGCCGCCTCGTCTGAAGGTGGTTTGCGCATGGTGGCGCGCGGACATCGCCTGGAGATTGGCCGCCAGGGCATCGTTGGCTACGCCGCCTATCAAAAACGTCCACGCATCGCCCAAAACGTTGGCGCAGACAGCGCCTTCTTCAACAACCCCGACCTGCCGCTGACGCGCTCCGAAATCGCCCTGCCGCTCGAAGTCCAGGATCGCCTGATTGGCGTGCTCGACATCCAATCTGAAAACGAACACGCCTTCTCCAACGAAGACGTAAATACCCTAAAAGCCATGGCCGACCAGATTGCCCTGGCGATCGAAAACGCCCGCCTGATTCAGGAAAGCCAGGCGGCCATGAGCCAGCTGCAAAGAGTCGGCGCCGAAAACGTGACCGCCGCCTGGCGCGAAAGACTAAACAATGCGCCGGGAGTTTACGCCTACACCCCAACCGGCGTCACCGCTCTCTCCCCGCAAGAAGCGCGGCTGCTCGAACAGGAGCAAAGCAAGCTGCTGCTGCGCGTTCCCCTACTGCTGCGCGGACAAAAAATCGGCGTCATTCTCCTGCGGCGCAAAGCCAACGAAAAACCCTGGGGCCAGGCCGAACAGGAAATGGCCACCAAAATTTCGGCCCAGATAGCGCTGGCCGTGGAAAATGCCCGCCTGCTGGAAGAAACCCAGCGCCGCGCCCTGCGTGAACAAACGCTGAACGAACTTTCCGGGCGTTTCAGCCGCTCGCTGGACGTGGACACCCTGCTGCAAAACGCCGCGCGCGATTTACAGCGCCTGCCACAAGTCGCCGCCGTCTCGGTCGTGGTCGCCCCCGGCGAAGCGGGGGTCGCCCCCGGTGAACCCGAAAACTCATCCCCGCAAAAGGCCTGACGCTATGATGCACTTATCCTGGTGGTTTAACTTCTTCAACTTGCCGCTGGAAGCGCCAGACCTCCCAGCAGAAAAACGCCTGTTCTACCGGGTTTTAAGCGCGGTACTGACTTTTATACCGCTGATGCTGTTTTTTAATGCCCTGGGCTTCGCGCTCGTCCATGGGCTGGCCGTCATCCACATTCTGGATGTTGCCGACACAAAACTGCTTTTGGTGGCCCTGGTTTCATTTTCTGCGGCGCTGCTGCATCTGCCCCTTTACCCGCTGCTGCGCGAGAGGCGTTTGCAGGCCGTTGCCCTGTGGCTGCTGGTCGTGGACGGGCTGGCCAGCGTGGCGCAAATTCTCTTTTGGGAAAACCTGGCGCTTCTGATTGCCCTGACCAGCATTTCACCGGTACTTATTTTTCTGCGCTTCAAAGATTTTGAGACGCGCACCAAAATCATCAGCGGGGTGATTGGGGCGCTCTTCGTCGCGATGATTCTGCTCGGCGAAAACCAAATTCCTTACCAGCGGCTGGCGCTGACCAATCTTTCCAGCATGGCTGGTTTGTTCATCTACGCCGTCGTTCTCGGGCTGATGGTGGCGCTGGTGCTGCTCAATTCCAGCGTGGAATTCA
>JAVHNW010000207.1:0-2855 GCA_036169755.1 bacterium
CTCGTATTCGAGCGCGGCGCGGCGATAGAGCAGGAAGCGGCCATTTTCATCGGGGTTGATGGTGGTGTCGAGATGGGTGTGCGCCAGCAGGTCGTAGTGGCGCAGGGTGAGTTTTCGCGCCATTTCGCCGCGCACCAGGCTGGCAGCGCGGGTGACGGCGCGCTCGTCAACGGTCAGATTCGATTCTAGCAGGGATTCTTTCAGCAGGCGCAGCAGGTCGCGTGGACATCCGCCGGAGAGGTGAGCCAGACGCACGGCAATGGATGAATCGGCGAACAGGTTTTTATCCACGCGCAGGTAAATGGCGCTGAGCAGCGCCTCGATGCTTTTTTCCTGTATGGCGTACACATTGCCGCGCGGGTAAACCGGCAGCATGGGCAGGGTTTCGGGTTCGTAGCGGTCTTCCACGGTTTCGCCGGGCGGGTTGTAAAGCAGGGAAATTGGCAGGACGAAAATAGTATGGGCTTCGATGTCGGTCAGTAAGTCGGCGTTGGTCAGGACGGCGTTGCTGACCATTTCTGGCGGATAGCGGTCGAGGTTGTCGAGGATGAAAATCAGGCCGCGCGGGTAGGTTTTGGCGGCGATGCGGCGAGCGTCACTCAACAGCAGGTTGAGATTTTGACGCAATTGGTCGGGGTATTTTTCAACGGCTTCCTTGACTTGTTCGCGCTGGCTGCCGGTGGTTTTTCGCAGCAGGCTGAGGCCGGAGAGCAGTTTTCCGAGCGGCGTGCTGGCCCCCAGCGCGGCGTCCCCCGAAAATTCGATGATGCGCTCCACTTCTTTTTCTTCGACGTGGGTCACTTCCTGGAACCAATCTGTGACGACTTTGACGCTTTTCAGCGGGAGGTGCTTGAGTTTTGGATCGCCATCGAAGGCTTCATCGAGCAGGCGCAGCATCAGCAAAAACAGGTCACCAAAGCCGATTTCGTTGGGGTCGGCCTGTTCGTTGACGACAGCGTAGAGCGGCAGGTAGCCTTCCTGGCGGGCAGAATCCATTACCCGCGCCAGTTCGGTGGATTTCCCGCAGCCGCGATGCCCGGCCAGGGCAATGTGGCTGAACTTTTTTTCGGCCTCGGCCCCGCGCAGGCGGCGGGTGATGCGGTCGTGCAGGTTGGTGCCGCGCGCCGGGTCAAAATCGCACCAGCGCGGGTCGCCGGGGGTCAGGGGTTCATCGGGATTGCAGCGTCCAATGGCTTCAATAATTAGTCGGTTCATGGCAGTTTCCTTGTTTAGCGTGGTGATAGAAATTTGCTTCATTGTAGTAGTTGCAAGTTTCGTGCCAGTCTGGGCGAAAAACGATGACATTCTGCGTGATAGTTGGCCCGCTGGCCGGGTAGTATAATCACGGCGTGGATACTTTGTCAGACATCTGCGATTTTGGACAGGCCGCGCGACAGGCGTTTTGTTTGGCAAAGAATTTTTAAGGCTGGGTCAGGGAATTTTCCCTGGCTTTTTTGTTTGTCCCCGCTGCTTGCGGGAAATTTCCATTCACGAGGAGACTCCATGAAACTCAGCAAACTTGCCAGCGAAATTGCCGAATCGCCGACCCTGGCGCTGAACGAGGAAGCGCGTCTGCTGCGCGAGCGCGGCGAGGCGGTCATTCACCTGGGTATTGGCGAGCCCAAAAACAAAACGCCGATTAACGCCATTTTGGCCTCCGCGGCTAAATTGACCAGCGGCGAAGTCAAATATACGCCTGCCGATGGCACGCCCGCGCTGAAAAAAGCCATTATCCGCTACACCGAAGAAGCCTACAATCGGCTGGTGTCGCCCGAAAATGTGATTGTGACCAATGGCGCCAAGCAATCCCTGTTTAATATTTTTTACAGCATTCTGAACCCGCAGGATGAAGTGATTGTGCTGGCCCCCTATTGGGTTTCGTACCCGGAAATCATCAAAATGTGCCTGGGCCGCCCGGTGATTGTCACGCCTGAAGATGGGACGTTTACCCCCAATTTTGCCGAAATTGAAAGGGCGGTGACTTCCTACACGCGGGCGATTATTGTCAACAGCCCCAATAATCCCTCCGGCGCGATATATCCGTCAGCGTTAATTCAGCAGTTGGTGGAATTTTGCGAGCGCAAGGGAATTTTCCTGGTTTGTGACGATATTTACCACAAACTGGTTTTTGATGGCAAAACAGCCGCGCCCGCGTATGGCTTCACCAATCACGATGTGGAAACCTCACACGTCATCGTGGTCAATGGCGTTGCCAAAGTCTACGGTATGACCGGCTTTCGCGTGGGCTGGGTGGTGGCGCCGCGTCAATTGGTGCGCGTGATGACCAATGTCACCGCGCAAACCACGTCTGGTGTATCCCCCGTCAGCCAGGCGGCGGCGGAGGGCGCGCTGAACGGGATGCAGAATGTGGTCGAAGCCATCCGGCTGCAAATTCAGAACAACCGCGAGATTCTCCTGCAAGAGATGCGAACTTTCAGCGGGGCGCGCCTCATTCGGCCCGAGGGAACTTTCTACGCCCTGCCCGATTTACGGGCCTTCAACAGCAATTCAGTCGAAATTTCCAAATTCTTGCTCAAAAAAGCGATGGTGGTGACTGTGCCTGGCAAAGAATTTGGCATGGAAGGCCACATTCGCCTTTCGATTTCTGGCACGGTGAAGGATGTGACCGAAGGCATCGCCCGCATCAAATGGGCGCTCGACCCGACCTCGCCCAATGAAATTTATATTGGCGACAAAAAAATGGTACGCGACTGGCTGTAAAGCCATCCAACCGAATAACTGGATACCCGCTATGAATAACCTGCTCAACATTAAAACCCCGGCTGAAGCCATTGCCCAACTTCGCAAAGCCGATTATTCCCTCGCCAACCAGGGCGTTGGCAATTTGCGGCTGG
>JAVHNW010000208.1:0-14090 GCA_036169755.1 bacterium
CGCAGGGCAAGCCCGAAGACTTGCCCTGCGCGGCGCACATTTTTTGCCAAGCGGCCAGGTTTTAGCGCAGGTTCGCGCGCAGCCCTTCGAGTTTTCCAGCAACCGAGCCATCCATCACCTTATCGCCAACGCGGATGACGAGACCACCCAAAATGGTCGGGTCAACGCGGAAGGCGACAGCGGCGGCGCCGGATTTGGCAAGCACATCTTTTTTGACGGAGGCCTGCTCATCGGCGGTCAACGGTAAAGCGCTGGTCACTTCGGCAGACTGGCCGGAGACCTGAGCGCCTTCCAGCACCTGCACCTTGCCAGACTTGACGCCTGAGAAAAACTCATCCAGCAGAGAGCGCTGGCGCTTCTCGTCCAGGGCATCACCAACCAATTTTTGCGTGGCGGCAATCGCCAGTGCAGCAACCTGTCCGCGAATGTCACCGAGGATGCGGTTACGTTCTTCTTCCACACCCGCCAGGGCCTTTTCGGCGGCCTTTTTGGCTTCGGCGTCCGCGGCGGCTTTGACATCACGGGCGGCGACTTCGGCGCGTTCGGTTGATTCGCGCACGACAGCGCTGGCTTTAGCCTGGGCCTCGGCGATAATTTTTTGGGCGTCTTTTTCGGCATTGGCGCGGGCTTCAGCGGCCACGCGGGCATCTTCCAAGCCCTGAGCCACCGTCTCACGGCGTTTTTCGAGCATGCCCATCACCGGGCCAACAATCCATTTGGAAATCACCACATAGGCGATGACCAGGTTGACAATTTGAATCAGGAGAAATCCGGGGTTAATACCCAATGCTTCCACAAGTACCTCCTTGGTCTAAGCGCTAGGCGACGGGAACAGGGATGGCGAAGAGAATCAGCAGGGCAACCACCAGACAGTAAATGGCAACGGCTTCAGCGAAGGCGATACCAAGAATCATGTTGGTCTGGACGGTGCCGGTGGCGTCCGGGTTGCGGCCCATCGCCTGCACAGCGCCGCTGGCGACAATACCGATGCCCGCGCCAGCGCCAATGGCGCCAATCATGGCCAGGCCAGCGCCAATCAATTTACCAAGGATATAAGCAGCTGCAATTTCCATAAGAACCTCCGTGTGATTTTCGGGCGGGGGGAACCGCCGCTTGAGATGGGGTGTTTCCCGGGCTGTCTCGCCCGAAAGTTATGCGTGCGCTTCTTCGTGGTGCTCGCCGCCGTGACCCTGGGTGGCTTGCGCCATAAAGGTCGTGGCCAGCAGGCCAAACACAAAGGCCTGAATTGCGCCCACGAAAAATTCCAGCAAATAGAAAATAGACTGAGCAAACACCGGCACGAGCGAGCCGATGACGAACAACAGCACCGAACCGGCGAAGATGTTGCCGAAGAGACGGAAGGCAAACGAGAGCACTTTCGAGAATTCGGAAACGATTTCCAGCAGTCCAACACCAAAGTCAATCACGCCAAAAATGGGCTTGGAGAACATGGTGCCGGTATTCCAAAACTTGGAAAAATACGCCAGGCCCTGTGAGCGGATGCCGTACACCTGAATCATTACCACGACGACGAGAGCAATCGCCAGGGTGAAGTTCAAGTCGGTGGAGACGACACGCACATAGGGGACGAACTTGACCAGTTCGCCTTCTTCGCTGATGGGCTTGATGATGCCAGTCAGCGGGCCAATTTGGGTCGTGGAAAATTCGCCGTGTTCGCCCGCGGGGGCCGCTTCAATCAGGCCAACCGTTTCGATGCCGGGGATCATTTCCATCCAGTTGGCGACCAGCACGAGCAGCATGATGGTCACAAACCAGGGGAAGATGGCTCTGGCCCACTTTCCAGCGGTGCCTTCGGTCATGCTGTAGAGCATATCCACCAGGGCTTCAATCGCGCCGGAAAAACCGGTGAGAATGGTTTTCCCGCTGGCAATGGCGCGGTTGACACCGAAAGCCAGGGCAAAGACGATCAAATCCACGAAAAACAGGGCTATCAGGGTGTTTGTGATGGGGAAGCCGCCCAGTTCAAACACCTTTTCTGCCGGAAGGAAAACGCCCGGCATGATGTACGGGATTTTGGCGACATAGAACAGGTAAATACCGACCAAAATTGCGGCCAGCACCACCCAGCGTCCCCATACCTTCTGTTTGGGTTTTTCTGTCACAATTACCTTCCTCCTTCAACAGTATTTTGCTTGGTTTCCGATTTCAGGCGTTTGGTGGCGCTACGCACGATGGCAAACAAAACAATCAGCGCGACCGGCATACTGGCAAGAATAAAAACGATGGTAAAGAGAGGGCTTTTTCCAAGAACACGGTCAAGCCACAACCCCAAAAACAGCCCGCCCAAGATGATGACGGGGGTAAAACAGCCAACCTGCACGACAACGGTGGTCAGCGTGATGTTAAAAACGCGGTCAGATTTCTGTTTGGCTGTCGCGGTTTCAGGTTGATTCATCGCGGCGGATTATATCAGGCATTCTTACCGTAGGACAAGCCCACGGATGGATTTAGAACAGGCTGGCGGCGGCCTTGACGGTCAGGTCGTACCAGGGAGCGAAGAAAGTGCCCAGCAGGATGACGCCAGCGACAAGAACGGTCAGCGCGATAGCATAGGGGCGGGAGACGGGAATTGGGTGCGCTTCCTCGTTCTCACCTTCCATGCGGTACAGGTAAACGTATTTGAGCGTGGTCAAATAGTAGTAAACGCCGATGATGGAGTTGATAATACCGGCAATGACCAACCCGAACCAGCCTTTTTCTACGCCTGCGGCAAAAACCAGCAGTTTGGCAACGAACCCGCCGAAGGGCGGCATACCCGCCAGTGAGAGGAAAGCCACCAGCATGGCCAGAGCCAGGTAGGGCGAGCGGCGGCTGAGGCCGTCATAGGCGCGCAGGTCGTCCGAGCCAATCACCCGCCCGGCGACAGTCACAATCGCAAAGGCGGCCAGGTTGGTGAGGATGTAGGCCAGCATGTAGAAGATGGCGCTGGCTGTTCCCAGGGTGGAGGCGGCTACAACGCCAATCAGGGCGTACCCGGCGTGGGCAATGCTGGAATAGGCCAACATGCGTTTGATGTTTTTCTGCGCCAGCGCCACCAGGTTGCCGATGGTCATCGTTAAAATGGAAATGACAGCCAGGGTGTACTGCCATTGCGAGCCGGTTTGGGGGAAGACGGTGAGAAAAAACCGCAGCAAGACGGCGAAACCGGCGGCTTTGGAAGCGGTGGAGAGGAATCCGGCTATCGGGGTCGGTGCGCCCTCATAGACATCCGGCGCCCAGAAGTGGAAGGGGACAATGGATGTTTTGAAGCCAAAACCTACCAGCACCAACAGCAGGGCGCCGAGTGAGAAGAGGGTCGGCGTAGCGAGTGAAGCAGCCATCGCCGCCAGGTTGGTCGTGCCGGTAAAGCCAAAGAGCAGCGAGAAGCCGTAGAGCAAAATGGCGGAAGTCATGGCGCCAAAGAGCAGATATTTGAAGCCCGCTTCGGTGGATTTGTCGTCATTGGTCAAAAACCCAGCCAGGACGTAGAGCGGGATGGAGGTGGTCTCAATCGCCAGGTAGAGCATGACCAGGTCGGCGGAGGCGGCCATCAGGTTCATGCCAATCGTGGCGGCCAGCAGTAGAACGTAGGCTTCGGCGCGGTTGGCGAGGGCTTCGGCGTCCATCATCAGCAGGGCGGTGATGGCGGCGGCAAAGATGAAGAACATTTTGAAGGCGAAGGCGAACCAGTCGAAGCGCACCATGCCGCCCAGCGCCAGGGCGTTTTCGGCAGGTTTACCCACCAGAAAACTGATGAGCAATACCAGGGTGAGGCCGCCGGCTGCCAGCCAGCCGAGATTGACCCGGCGCGAGTCAGATTTGAAGAGCGGGTCCAAAATCAGGATGAGGACAGCCAGCAGGGCCAGCAACATCTCAGGCAGAATTGCGAACAGGTTGAGATTCATTTATGCACCTCCCAGAAGGCGCAGCACGTTTTGTACGCCGAGTGAAATCATGGGCGCCATCAGGTTGGGAAAGGCGCCCAGGCCGGTCATCAAAAGCACCAGGGTGAAGAGGGCGACTTTGTCCAGCGCAGTGATGGGAGTGATGTGGCCTTCAAATTTTTCGGGCATTTCGCCAAAGAAAACCTTGCGCACGGCAATCAAAATGTAGGCTGCGGTGACGATGATGGAGATGGAGGCGATGACTGCCGCCAGCCATTGGGTTTTCCAGACGCCCATGAAGATGGGAAATTCGGCCACGAAGCCGGAGAAGCCGGGCATGCCCATGCCGACCAGGCCGCCGATGGTGAAGGCGATTGCCACGAAGGGCAGGGCTTTGACCATGCCGCCCAGTTCTGGAATCATGCGGGTGTGGGCGCGGTCGTAAATCATGCCGACCGAGGCGAAGAAGAGCGCCGTCATGATGCCGTGTGAGAACATTTGCAGCCCGGCGCCGGTCAGGCCTTCGGGGGTCAGGGTGGCGATGCCCAGCATGACCAGGCCCATGTGGCTGACGCTCGAAAAGCCGATGACGTATTTCAGGTCGGTTTGAATCATGGCGATAAAAGCGCCGTAGACAACATTTATCATCGCCAGGATGAAGATAAGCCAGGCCCATTGTTTGGCGCCTTCGGGCAGGAGCATGACGCCAACCCGCAGCGCGGCAAAAGCGCCCAGTTTCATCAGCACGCCCGCGTGGAACATGGAGACTGCGGTTGGCGCGGCAACGTGACCATCCGGCGACCAGTTATGGAAGGGGAAGATGCCGCCCAAAATGGCGAAGCCCATGAAAACCGGCATGAACCAGATGGCTTGGAATTGGCTGGAGAATCCGGCTTTTTCCAACTGCAGCATATCAAAGGTGAGGACGCCAGTGTTCTGGTAGTTGATCCAGTACATGGCCAGGGCGCCGACCAACGCCATGACCGACCCCAGGAAGAGGTAGATGGTTAGTTTCATGGCGGCGTATTCGCGCGTTTTCACCCAGCCCCAAATCACAATCAGCAGGTACATGGGGAAGACGGCGATTTCATAGAAGAAGAACAGCATGAACAGGTCGAGTGAGACAAACACGCCGAAGACGCCGCCTGCCAGCAGGAAAAGGAAGGCGAAAAATTCACGCGGGCGGTCGTCAATGCCCCAGGAAATCAACACGCCAGTAAACATGACAATCCCGGTCAAAAGCACCAGCGGGGCGCTCATGCCATCCACGCCAACATGGTAGGAGATGCCGAGCGCCGGAAGCCAGGAATATTGCTCGAGAAATTGATAACCGGCTGCTGTTTTGTCGTAGGAAATGAAGACCCAGATGGAAAGGAGAAGCGCAAAGGAGGCGGCAGCCAACGCCGCAACACGCACTTCGGTCTTGCGCTCAGGTTTCATCAGCAGGATGAGCAGCGCCGTGACCAGCGGGGTAAATACGATGACACTCAGAATGGGAAATTGCATCTCGCACCTCGACTAGAACAGCATGGACATGGCTTTGTTGACGACATCCAACAGCCAGGCCGGCCAGATGCCCAGGATAAGCGTCAGCGCCATCAGCGGGGCAATGACCATCACCTCGCGCGCGCTGATATCGGTCAATTTGTGTTCGCCCTGCGCCCAGTGTTCGTTGAGCGGCCCGTGCAGAACTTTTTTAATTGCCTTCAGAATGTACGCGCCAGTCATCAACAATCCGAGCATGGCGAGGGCGGCAAAAACGGGCATGGAAGCCCAGGCGCCCCGCACGACCAAAAATTCTGAGACAAAGCCGCTCATGCCGGGCAGGCCGAGCGAGGCCATGCTCGTGAAGAGCAGAATGCCACCGTACACCGGCACAATCGGGAAAAGCCCGCCCAATTTATCCAGGTCGCGGGTGTGGGCGCGCTCGTAGATGACGCCCACCAGGAAAAACATCCCCGCCGCCGAAAGGCCGTGGTTGAACATTTGGAAAACTGCGCCGTTCAGGGCGATGGTCGCATCCGCCGTCCCGGCGACTTTGGCCGCAGCGGCCACGCCGAGCAGGACAAAGCCCATGTGATTGACGCTGGAATAGGCCACCAGGCGTTTGAAGTCATTTTGCCCGTACGCGCCGAGCGCGCCAAAGATAATCGCCATGACCGCCAGGAAAGCCAGCCAACCGGCATACTGCGCCGCTTGCGCCGGGTAAAGCGGCAGCACCAGGCGCAGGAAACCATAGGCGCCCAATTTGAGCAGAACGCCCGCCAGCAGCATCGAACCCGCCGTAGGGGCCTCGGTGTGCGCGTCTGGCAGCCAGGTGTGAAAAGGCCAGACGGGAACTTTGATGGCAAAGGCAATCACAAAAGCCCAAAAGGCAATCGTCTTGACGGTTTCAATCGGCATTCCCAAAAAGGTGGCCGGGTTGAAAGCGTTCCAGCGCTCGTAAAGCGCCACCAGGTCATAGGTCTGGAAGGTGACGCCCAGCATCTGAATTGCCAGCAGCAGGCCAAGCGAGCCGCCCATGGTGTAAATCATGAATTTAAGCGAGGCGTAGTTGCGATTGGCAGAACCCCACTGATTAATCAGGAAGTACATCGGCACCAGACCGACTTCCCAAAAGACGAAGAAAATCAGCAGGTCAACCGCCATGAAGACGCCCAGCATACCGGTTTCCAGCAGCAGGAACAAAATCATGTAGGCTTTGACGCGGTCAGTGACGCCAAACGAAGCCAAAATTGCCAGCGGCGTCAGCAGCGTGGTCAGCATGACCATCGTCAGCGAGAGGCCGTCCACCCCAACGTGAAAGGAGGAGTGAATGGCGTCATACCAGGGATATTGCTCAACCGATTGAAAACCCGCGGCAGAGGCATCGAAGCGCCCCCACAGCATCAGCGACAAGACAAACGGCACCAGGCTGGCAATCAACGCCGTCCAGCGGATGAGTCGCAGCTGCTCTTTGGGGAAGAACAGAATCGCCAGCGCCGCCAAAACAGGGAAGAACAGAATGCTTGTCAACAGGTGAGTGCTAATGAAGTCCATTGTTCACTCCCTTTGCCCTAGGCAAGAACATAAATCAGGATGGCGCCCAAGACTATCATCAACGCCACCGCCGAAATCATATAGTTTTGAATACGTCCGGTCTGAAGCAGGCGCAGTTCATGGCCCGCTTTCTGAAAGACCGTTGCCGTGCCATCCCCGATAAATTCGTTGATGACCGGCTTATCAAATTTGTTGCGGAACACATCTCCGATGGCGAGGGCAGAGCGGCCAATGAAGTGCAGCGCACCGTCAATGACGAGCTTATCCAACCACTGCGAGGAGAAGACTTCGGAGAACCAGATGACCGGCTGGACAACAAAATATTGATAAAACTCGTCGAAGTACCACTTGTTTTGCAGGAAGGGGTACAAAAAGCCGAGCGGTTTTTCCAACGGGTCGGGTTGACCGGCTTCAACATTTTTGTAAACCGCCCAGCCGAGCAACAAACCGCCCAGCGCCACCACCAGCGAGGTCAGCAGCGGAATCCAACTGAAGGCGAGCACTTCGGGCCGTTCGGCCAGAGTGCCGCCGACAAATTCGTGAATCCAGTTGGGGAGCAGCCCGCCCAGGCCGGGGAAATGCTCCGGGATGCCGAGCCAGCCAAAGCCGACTGCAAAGACGGCCAGCGCTGCCAGCGGCAGGGTCATCGTCCAGGGGGTTTCCTGAGCATGTTCGGCTTCTTTGGTGCGCGGTTCGCCCAAAAAAGTGAGTGTAATCTGGCGCATGGTGTAGAAGGCGGTCATCAGCGCGGCAATCGCCAGGGTGATGAGGATGGCCCAGTGGCCGTGCGCGAAGGCGTCCGCCAGGATTTCGTCTTTCGACCAGAAGCCAGCCGTCAGCAGGGGGAAGCCCGCCAGCGAGAATCCGCCAATCAGAAAAGTCCAAAAGGTGATGGGCATTTTGTTTTTCAGGCCGCCCATGTTGAACATGTCCTGAGGGTCGAGGTGGTGATTGCCGGTGTGAAAAACGCCATGCTCCATGCCATGAATGACCGAGCCAGAGCCAAGGAAGAGCAGCGCTTTGAAGAAGGCGTGCGTCACCAGGTGGAAAACCGCGGCGATGTACGCGCCCATGCCAATGGCGGCCAGCATGAAGCCCAACTGCGAAATGGTGGAGTAGGCCAGCACTTTTTTGATGTCGCGCTGGGCCAGGGCGATGGTGGCGGCGAAGATGGCGGTGAAGGTGCCGATGAAGGCGATGACGCTCATGGTGGCTGTCAGGCCGTGACCGGTAAAATCGGCCGTGAGCAGGGGGAACATGCGGATGACGGTGTAAACACCCGCCGAAACCATGGTCGCCGCGTGAATCATGGCGCTGACGGGGGTCGGGCCTTCCATCGCGTCTGGCAGCCAGATGTGCAGCGGCCACTGCGCCGATTTGCCAACCGTGCCAATGAAGAGCAGCAGCGCAATCAGCCCGGCGGCAGAAAGACCAAAGATGCCGGTCGGGGTGCTCGCCAGGGCCTGCAGGGTTTGTTGGGTGAAGATTTCGCGGTAGGTCAGCGTGCCGGTGGCCGAATAAAGGAAGGCAATCCCCAGCAGCATGAAAACATCTCCCACGCGGGTGGTCATGAAGGCTTTGATGGCCGCCGCGCGCGCCGAGGGTTTTCCGTACCAGAAACCAATCAGCAGGTAGGAGCACAGACCCATGATTTCCCAGCCAACGAAGAGCGTCAGCAGGCTGTCGGAAACAACCAGGGTGTACATGCCAAAAGCGAACAGGCCGATGAAGGCGAAAAAGCGGCTGTACATCGGCTCAACCGAAAGTACCATGCGCTTGTGGCCGCTTTCATCCGTCACAGTTGCGCCGTGCGGCTGCAAGCCAGCGCGGTCGTGGTCACCGGCGGGCTGGCCGTAGTTATGGTAGCCAACGCTGTAGATGAAAATCATCAACACGGTAATGGCGACAAAAAACAACACAATCGCCGAAAGCGGGTCAATCAGCACCCCGATTTTCAGAAAGGTGTCGCCGGTTGGAATCCAGTTGATGGAAGAAGCAAAAACTTCCCTGCCAAATTCGGGAGTTGCCAGCGCGCGGGCAAAGACCAGCATGCTTCCCAAAAAGGAAAGCAGGGCTGCGCCAATCGCCAGGCTGTGGCTGAGTGTTTTGCTTTTGTTGGTGAACAAAACAATCAGAAAAAACGCCAGCAGAGGCGGCAGGGGCAAAAGCCAGATGAGGGTTTCTGTTGCCATAATCAATTCTCCTACCACTTCATCAGGTCAATTTCGTCAGCGTTGATGTTGTTGCGCCGCCGATAAATGTTGATGATGAGCGCCAGACCGACCGCCACTTCAGCGGCGGCCACGGCGAAGACAATCACCGCAAATACCTGCCCGGCCATCTGGGCTGTTTCACCATAGCGCCAGAAGGAAACCAGGTTGATATTGACGGCGTTGAGCATCAATTCAACGCCCAAAAGGATGGCAATCGCATTTTTGCGCGCCAATGCGCCATACAGCCCCAGGCTGAAGAGGACGGCGGAAAGAAATAAATAAGCAGAAAGCGGTACCATCTCGGTCTCCTATCTTTTGTTGACCAGATAAACCGCGCCAACCAGCGCAGCCAGAAGCAGGATGGACGCCGCTTCAAAGGGCAGGACAAAGGCGTCTGGAGAGACGAGTGCCTTGCCCAGGTTCATCAGCGAATCACCGCTGAGGGCGGGCCGCTGCGCGCCGAAAGTGGTTAACTGGCTGGCAGTGTAAAGCAAACCCGCGCCCACCAGCGCCGCAATCCCCGCCGCCCAGGGCCAATTGGCATTGGTCTGAGGAACATGATCCAGCAGATTGCGCTTGGTGAGCATCACCGCGAAGACAAACATAATTGCAATCGCGCCGATGTACACGACAACCTGCACCACCGCCAAAAAGGAGGCGTCGAGCGTGGCGTAGACAACAGCCACACCAAACAGGGTGGCCACCAACCACAGCGCGGCGTGAATTAAATTGCGGGTGGTCACCACCATCAACGCCGAAACGAGAATGAAGCCGGTGGCAATATAGAAAATAATTTGTTCAGCAGTCATCTTAAAATTCCTCCTGCCTTAATGGGCTTCAGCGGCCAGGCGTTCGCGCCGGGCATTGCCGCGCAGGATTTCAAGCGTCGCCCAGGCCACCAGCACGTTGGAAAGGAACATGCCGGGGACATACACCCAGGCGGGAAAATCCATCAGGAAACGATGCGCCAGCGCCGTAACAATCAGCAGGGCAAAGGCCAGCGGGGTCAGGAATTTCCAGTTGAAAGCGAGCATGTGGTCAATGCGAATGCGCGGAACGGTGTACTTAATCCACATAATCAGCCAATAACCAAACATGGCTTTGGCGATAAAGTAGAACGCGCCGAGCAGGGGATAGGCTTCTGCCCAGGGGCCGTGCCAGCCGCCGAAGAAAAGCGCCGCCACAAAACCGCCAAAGGTAAAAGCGTGCAGCAATTCGCCCGCGTAGAACAGGCCAAACTTCATGCCGGTATATTCGATGTGAAAACCGGCCACGATTTCCGACTCACCTTCGTTCAGGTCGAAAGGCGAGCGGCCCAGTTCGGCAATCGCCGCCACCAGGAAGAGCAGCGCGCCCAGCGGCGAAACCAGGAAAAACCAGACGCCGTGCGCCTGCTGATTGACGATGTTGGTCAGGCTCATTGAACCGGAGAGAATGGTCGGGATGAGCAGGGAGGCCGCCAGCGGCACTTCGTATGAAACCATGTTGGCCACCATGCGGTAGGCGCCAACCAGGGCATATTTATTGTTCGACGACCAGCCCGCCATGATGATGGAAAGCGTGCCAATCGAGCCGGAGGCAACCAGGTAGAGCAGGGCCACATTCAGGTCTACACCGTAAATGCGCGAGGCGAGCGGCACGACCGCCCACAGGAAGATGACCGAGGCCAGTGAGAGAATCGGCGCGAGGTTGAAAACCCATTTATCGGCGCCCGCCGGGGTAATATCTTCCTTCAGCACCAGTTTGATGATGTCGGGAAAGGGCTGGAAAATGCCCCAGGGGCCGACCCGGTTGGGGCCGAGGCGGTCCTGAAAGCGAGCCACCACCTTGCGCTCAATCCAGACCAGGAAAATATCCAGCACCATGATGGCGGTAATCATCAGCACGATGCCGAGCAGGTTGATGATAATTCCAGCCACATCGGCGGCCATCCCCCAGCCGGTGAAGGTCTGCATCAACCCTTGATAAATAACATGGATTGGGTCTGTCCAAAAGTTCATGGAATGCTCCTCTAACGCAATAAAAAGGCCGGAAGGATTGCGCCTTTCAGCCTTTTGGGTTTCAACTGCCGATTAAACCCACTCAAGCATCCGTTTTTGCCAGACGAAATAAAGCCCGGCCAGCAGGATTAGAATGAAAATAACGCCCTCAGCGGTCACAAACAGCGGTGTTTGATTCAGCGCCAGCGCCCAGGGAAACAGAAAGACGGTTTCGACATCAAAAATCAGGAAGGCCAGCGCGAAAATATAATACTGGGATTTGAACTGCACCCAGTTATCGCCAACGGTTTCCATGCCGCACTCGTAGGTGCTCTGCTTGATGGGGTTTGGCTTGTGCGGCGCAAGAATCGCCGAAGCGGCAAGGGGGACAATCGGAATGATCACTCCGATAAGTACAAACAAACCAATGTAAATCCATGGATTTTCCATAGGCGCTCCTCGAGTTGATTGGGGATTTCCTCACAATAGCGGGCTGAATTTTATCATGGGCAAGTTTTCAATAGGAATTGCCCCATGTATGTTTTCAGGGTGATATTTGTCACTATTTGAAAATCTAATAGATGAAGATTGAAACAAGTTTCACAAGCAATAACAATATTCAGACGGCAAAGTTGCGCAGCAAAAAACAGGGCAGGCTCGTGGCCTGCCCTGTAAGAATTATCGCCCGTCCATCAGAGGCTGTGTGCGCCCGTCGTAAGGCGAAGGCGTGGTGTCCACCTCCACCCGCAGCAGGACGGCGCGTACCGCCAGGCGGTAGTTGTACGTATCGAGCCAGGGGACGTAGCCATCACAGGTCAGCAGGGTCATCCAGGTGTAGCCATCCTGCTTGAAGACCGACAAATCTCGCGGCAGCACGGTGCGCTGTTCACGCACTTCGTAAATGTAGCGATAGCCTTCGGCGTGCAGAATGATCTGGTTGCCCCAGAAGAGTTTGCCCAGGCTGCGGAAGGGGCCGGGCGTGCCATCCGCCAGGGTGACGTGGCCGGTGATGCCGGTGGTTCCCACCTGCCCAGGGTAGGTGGTGCCTTGCAGGTAGCCCGCCTGACGCGAAAGCCAGGTCAAATCCCAGCCTTCACTGCTGAGCGGTACGCCGGTGATGGGCATGACCAGGTTGAGAGCCGGGATTTCGAGCCACATTCCCTCCAGCGACTGGTAACGTTTGTCGGCGGGTTGGGCGGGAAGCGCCGTCACCAGGTTGGGCGCAAACCCTGTCGCCGGCAGAACCGGCGCGGTGATGACAATCGAATCGCGCGCGCCGTAATCGTTCAGGCCGGTCGAATCTGCCGGGTCATACCAGCGTTCTGTCGATTCGGTGTTGTAGTCCGATTGTTGGCCGGGGTCCAACGGCAGGCTGGTCCAAATCACACTGGCGATGTTCGTCACCGGTGATGGGCCGATGAAACTAGCCTGGAAGGTAATTTGGCTGGTCTGGCCGAGCGGGAAAACCGTCCAATTGAAGGTCAGTGTGTGGCTGGTTGAGTCGTAGGCGTAGCTGGTGGGAGCCAACCCGGTGAAGGCAACGGTGCCAGCGATGTAGGCCAAACCATCTGGCAGGGCGTCTGTGACTACCACGGCATAGGCATTAGCGCTGCTTTGGGGGCTGTGAGCAATATCCAGCGTGAAGGTGACTGCCGAGCCGTAAGGCAGAACATTCGGCGTGGCGTTCTTGTCAATGGAGAGTTCTGGCTCCACCACGTCCACCGGCGGAGCAACCGCCACCAGCGAGCCGCCGTCCCAGTTCCAGGCGACTGAGTTGTTCAGGCCGGTCGTACCCGCCGCGTTGGCGGCGTCATCCAAAACCACGACTTCGTAGGTGATAGTCAGGGTTTCATCTGCTGCGCCAGCGTTGCTGACGTTGCCAAAGTTGAAGAGCGCGCGGCGTCCCTGGTTGATAAGCTGCGGGTCGCCGATCGGCTCTGCCTGCACGGTCGGGTTGACCGGGTCAGCGCAGGCGGCGGCAAAACCACCAGGCAGATCGGTGGTCAGCGCGCCGGGGTCAATGCTGACGCAGCGCACAAACGCCAGGCCAGAGTCAACCACGTCGAGCGCGGTCAGATTGGTCATCACGCCAAAGGGAATGTCCAACGAAATCTGGTAGGTGAGAATTTCGCCGATGAAGACCTGCGCGCCCAGGCTGTCGCCCTGGCTGGTGGCGATGATGCTCTTGGCGTTGCCAACCGAGATGGTATCGGTGTCGGTCGCGCCGCCGGTGACGCCGGTAACATCATCAGCCACTTCCACGCTGTTAGTAATGGAGGTGGCAACCGGCACCTCCGCCACTTGAACCGTCACCTGAAGAGTCATCGTTGCGCCAGCGGCCAAAGTCAGCCCGTTCCAGGTCAAAGTGCCGCCCATTGTGCCGGTTGGCGGAACGCTGGCCGGGGTTGGGGTGGCGCTCTGGAAGGCAACATCCGCTGGCAGGGTGTCCATCACCGAAAGGTTGGTCATGTCCACCGCGCCGACATTTTCGATGGCGATGGTATACGTCACCAGCGCGCCGGGGGCAACGATGGTTACACCATCATCTTTGGTCACCAGCAGCGCAGCGAGGGTGTCGGTGTCGCTGGCGGTGTTATCGCCGGGAGTCGGGTCGGTCACGCCCGCCGGGGCCGTGACTGTGACCGTGTTGACCAGGTCGCCAGTGGCGGCGGGGTCAATCGTCACCGTAACTGTGTAGGTGATGTTCGCGCCAGCAGGCAGGTCAACCGTATCGCTAAAATCGCCAGTCAGCCCGGCCTGCGGAGCGCAAGTTGCGCCCAACGTGGTGACACAAGCCCAACTCCAACTGGTGATTTGAGCCGGTTTCAGGTCACTCACCAGGGCACCCGTCACATCGCTCGGCCCAGCGTTGCTGACCACGATGGTGTAATCAAACGTACTGCCGGGCAGATAATAGGTCACGCCGTCATCTTTGGTAATGGACAGGTCAGCCTGCGCGTCCGGGGTGTCGGTGT
>JAVHNW010000209.1:0-14089 GCA_036169755.1 bacterium
GGCACGCAGAACTTTGTCAAGAGCATTACGCTGAAAAATACCGGCGCCTCTGACGTGGAGTATCTGGCGGCGATTGATGAGTATTATCAGGCCAACCCTGGTTTGACCTTTGTTTTGTTGGATGCCAGTGATGTTTCTCTCGACCACCCCTTCACCGTTCCGGCGGGAGGTACGATTGACATTAAGGTCAAGGTTACCGCGGTTGCCGCAGACCTTACCCGCGCCCGTGACGCCTCGATTAGTACGGGCGGCGTGTATGGTTTCCGTTCTCGCTTTGCTGAAGGCGGCGGCTACGTCACGCTGACCCCAACTGCAGTCGGGACTGAACCCGTATTGCGCGTTCCGGTTCATATTGCGGCGCGCCCGGCTTCGGCTATGTCTGTGGCTGAAGATCGCATCAGTCTGCCGGCTGCCGCTACAGGAACCATCAGCCTGACGCCAGTTGGTACGCCGGTGGACACGGTGGATGACACCTCGCTTGTGACTATTCTGGAACTGATGGGAACAAGCCCCAATGACGCCTCCAGCGCTGGTTATAATGACGCCGCCGATTTGCAATATGTTGGCGCCACGTCTGATTATCCTTTCTGGTCGTTTGCCAATTCAGCCATGTTTTTTGGTGTTTCCACCTATGGTAAATGGGACACCCCCACCTCGGTTGAATTTGACATTTACATTGATGTGAACGAGGACGGTACCGACGACTATGTTGTCTTCAATTCCAATGAAGGCATCTTCACCGGCACCACTGATGATGTGATGTTTTCGGTCTTCTGCCCCCTGCCCTATAACTCAGCCACTTGCGATTCTGGGCATTATGTGAATGGGATGAGCGGCGGTGTCAACACCAATGTTTTCAACAATAATGTCATGGTGTTGCCTGTTGCATTTACCAGCCTGGGCCTGGTGGATGGCGTCAATACAGATTTTGACTTCTATGTCGTTTCCTACAGCCGCGATGCGGCAGGCGCGGTGGATGTCACTGATCTGATGCATTATGATGTCGCCAATCAGTCCTTCACACCGCTTGACGATGTTAATACCAGCGAACCTCAGTGGTGGGATGCCAGTATCTACTCGCCGACTTTTGACATTGGTTACAACAAAGCGGCCATTACGGCGAATCACTCCAAGGGTTTGTTGCTACTGCATCATCACAATACCTCCGCCAGCAGCGCTCAAATTCTGACGTTTGATTACCACTACTACCTGCCGTTCATCGGCAAGTAGTCACCCATCAGCCAGACAGGCTGGCCCGCCTGGCTGATGTACAAAAAAAATATCCCCGCGCTACTGCGCGGGGATATTTTTTTTGTTTCCTGTTTCTCAGCCTTGCGCCGCTTCTTCGGCGGCGCGCATGGCGTTGAAGGCGCGAATGCCAACTTCCAGAATTTTCAAATCGGGTTCGCGCGTTGTCAGGCTTTGCAGCGCCAGGTTGGGGCGAATCAGCGCCCGTACCCAGGCCTGGTCGAGGTGATTCGCCGTCCAGCGGATATATTCCAGCGCCACCCCCGCCAGCAGCGGAATGAGTAAAATCCGCCCGAAGATTTGCCACAGCGCTGGCAGCGGATGCAAAAAACTGAAGGCGATTACCGAGAGCAGTACCAGCGTCAGCAAAAACGAGGTGCCGCAGCGTGGGTGTTCCAGCGGAAATTTTGCCACGTTTTCGGGCGTTAATTCCACACCCGCCTCGTAGGCGTTGATGGTTTTATGCTCTGCGCCATGATATTGAAAGACGCGCCGGATGTCGTCCATTTGACCGATGCCCCAAATGTAGCCGATGACCAGCAGCAGGCGCACTCCGCCCTCAATCAGAGCCGGGACCCAACTTGCCGGGGAAGCCGCTCCCATCAGCCACACAGCCAGTTTGGAGACACCGTAGGGCGCCAGGAAGAACAAGCCCACGGCAAAGGCCATCGAAAACGCCAGCGTGCCGTACAGCGCCGCTCCTTCCAGTTTTTCTTCTTCGCCGCTTTGGGTGTTGGCCGAAAGAGTCAGCGCCTTCATGCCCAGGCCGAGCGCATCCCACAACAAAATGACGCCGCGCAGAAAGGGAATTTTGGTAATTTGTGATTGGTACAGCCCACCCAGTTTTTCGGTGTGGACAATAATTTCGCCGTTGGGCGCGCGCATGGCAATTGCCAGCGCTTTCTGGCCGCGCATCAGTACGCCCTCAATCAGCGCCTGACCGCCGTAGGTGATGATTTTATCTTCCATGTTACAGGTTGAAGAAAAAATGTATCAGCGCTTCGGTGCCTTTGGTCCAGGTCGGCAGGTGAATTTTCACGTTGGGCGCGTGCAAATTGTCATCTGGCAGGCCGAAACCCGTCAGCACCGAAGGCATGCCCAGGATGGTCTGCATATCGCCCACCACTGGAATGGAGCCGCCTTCGCGTTTGTAGAGCACCTGGGCGTTCCAGACGCTTTCCAGCGCCCTTGCCAGCGCCCGGACGCCGGGCAAATCCAACTCGCTGATGGAGGCGGGTGCGCCGGAAAATTTGGTCAATTCCCAGCGTATGCTTTTGGGCGCCCGTGCCTGCAGGTAGGCCAGCATCTGCTGGTAGACGGCTTCCGGGTCCTGGTCTGGCACCAGGCGGCAGGAAATTTTCGCCATGGCAAAGGCTGGCAGCACGGTTTTCTGTCCCTGGCCGGTGAAGCCGGAAATCATGCCGTTCACGTCCAGGGTGGGGCGGGCGCTGGCCTGTTCGACCGGCAAAAAGCCCGCTTCGCCGTGCAATTCGGGCGCGCCGGTCTGCGCCTTGTAAAATTCGGGTGTGGTCGGCAGGCGCAGGAAGTTTTCGTGTTCTTCGGCGGTCAGCGGACGCACGCTGTCGTAAAAACCGGGCAGGCTGATGCGCCCGTCCGCGTTGTGCATTCCGGCAATTAACTCGGCCAGGGCAATGGCCGGGTTTTGCACCACGCCGCCAAAGACGCCGCTGTGCAGGTCATGGTCGGGGCCGTAGACTCGCAGTTCAAAGTAAGCCAGCCCGCGCAGGCCGTAGGTGATGGTGGGATACTGCGCCCCAATCATGCCCGAATCGGGGTTGAGACAAAAATCGGCGCTCAGCAGCTCTTTGTGGGCCGACATCCATTTTGCCAGCGAGGGTGAGCCGATTTCTTCTTCGCCTTCAATCATAAATTTGACGTTGACCGGCAGGCTGCCGGTTTTGGCAATCGCCTCAATCGCGTGCAGCGAGGCCATCACCTGGCCCTTCATATCCGAGGCGCCGCGCGCGTACAGATTTTCACCGCGCACGGTCGGCTCAAATGGGCCGGTTTTCCACAGTTCCAGCGGGTCAACTGGCTGAACGTCATAGTGACCATAAATTAATACGGTAGTTTTGCCGGGCGCGCCCAGCCATTCGCCGTAAACCACCGGGTGACCGTCTGTCGGCATGACCTGGACTTTTTGGACGCCGAGCGCTTTCAGTTTGGCTGCCACCCACTCGGCAGTGGTTTGCATATCGGGCTTGTGGCTTTCGTCCGATGAGACGGATGGAATGGAAACGATGGCTTTTAATTCATCCAAAAATTGGGGCTGATGGTTGCGGGCGTATTCCAGCGCCGCCTTGCGGGTATCGGTCATGGGAGCCTCCAAAAAAGTTAGGGTTTGAGCGAGCCGTACAGAAACCAGAAATCGGGCTGTGGGAAGGCGGCCATCAGCGGCGCTTCCCAGATGAAATTGCCGGGGGCAAAAAGCCGGGCCAGACGCGCATCCAAAGCGGCCAGCTCGGGGCTGGCGCAGCCCAGCAATTGCAGGATGACTCGTCCGCGCGCTTCGCCCGTGTAAGAGGCGTCCTGGCGGCGGGCAGTTTCTTCGCACTCGGTCAGGAAAGCCGACCAAAGCCGCAGCCGGTTGGCTGTTTCTCGAAGTGTTTTCTGCTCCCAGGCGCTGCGCCACTGTTCGGTCAGAAGCTCCAACTGGCGGCGGGCATTCTGCGCGGCGGAGGGTTGGGTAACGCTCAGGCGCGTCAGCGCCAGCAGGAACGCTCCCGGCGTCAGGCGCGGCAGCGTCCCCCCTAGCGGCCAATACAATTCTGCCGAAAGCAGGTACTCTTTCAGCTGCGGCAGCGCCTCGTTCAGGAAAAATTCATCTGCATTCATCTATTGCGCCGCGCCGCGTTTGGTGACCAGGTGCCAGGTTGGGAAAGTGAGAAAGCGGTCGCTGGTGTCGAAGAGCGGCGGAACTTGAACGCCCAAAATTTGCTGATCAACGGCGTAGGAATAAACCGGGTAATAGAGCGGCAGGGCGGGTAGTTCCTGCGAAAAAACGACCTGGAAGTTGCGGTAAAGCCGGGCGCGGGCTTCGATGTCGCTGGTGGTGCGGGCTTGTTCGAGGTATTCGCTGGCGGCGCGGTTGTCCCATTGGGTGTAATTTTGCCCGTTTGTGGCTTCGGATTGGTGCCAGAAGGGGTAGGGGTCGGGGTCGGGGGTGCGCGTCAGGGTAATATCCACCAGCGCGGCCTGGTAGTTGCGGTTCTTCAGGTTTTCGTTGACGAGTTGGTCGTAGGGCAGGGCTTGCAGGTTAATTTCCACGCCCAGCTGCGCCCAATTTTGTTGAATGCTTTGCGCCAGGGCGGTGTGCAGGGCGTCATCGGGGTGAAGCAGGGTGAATTGTAAGAGTTTGCCATCTTTGTCGGCGCGGGTGCTGCCGCCGCTGGCGGGGATCTGGTACTGGTTGGTTTTGAGCAGGCTGAGCGCGGCTTCGGGGTCGTAGTCAACGTGTTCGATGTTGTCGTAGTAGGCCCAGGTATTGGGGAAGATGGGGCCATCGGCAATGATGGCCTGCCCGAAGAGAAATTGATTGATCATGCGCGGGCGGTTGAGTCCCATCAATAGGGCGCGGCGCAGTTTGGCGTCTTGCAGGAAGGGGGTTTCGGGGTTGTTCAGGTTGAAGAGTATCAGGCTGATTTCTGGCAGTCGCCCGCTGTAGACTGAGAGATTGGGTTCGGCCAGCGCCTGATTCAGCACGTCGAGGGTTACCTCGCTGACCCCCAATACTTCTCCGGCGCGATAGGCGGCCAGGGCGGTTTGGGCGTCGGGGTAGTAGCGAAAAATAACCTGGTCAATGTAGGGCTTGCCGCCGTAGTACTCGGAATAGGCGCTCAATTCGACTCCGGTGGCCTGTCCGTTTTCCACGATGAGCCGCTGAAAACGGTAGGGGCCGCTGCCGATGGGCGCCAGGTTGAAGGCGGCGGCGGGTAGATTTTCGGCGGTGCTGCCTTCCAGCAGGTGTTTTGGCAGCACGCCAAAAGTCAGATAGTCGAGAAAGGGGGCAAAAGGCTCAGGCAGGACGAATTGCAGCGTTTTGTCGTTGAGCCGCTTGATTTGGATTTGCTTCCACATTTCGCGCACGTCGGCGGGAAAGAAGGAGGCGTCACTTTTGATGAGGTCAATGGTGAAGAGAACGTCATCACTCAGCACCGGCGCGCCGTCATGCCAGCTGGCATTCGGTCGGATGGAAATGTTGTAGATGGTTCCGTCCTGCGAGACGCCCCACGAATCAGCCAGGTCGGGAATGGGTTTTCCGCTGGCGTCAAAGCGAATCAGGCTGCTGAAAATTAATCGGTTGATGTCGCGGTCAGCGGAGTTGTTGGCATCCAGCAGGGGGTTGAGGCGGCTGAGCGCGCCAACCAATCCTTCAGAATAGACCCCCCCGCTTGCGGCTTGTGGCGCAAAAACCTGGGTGGAACCGGGATTCTGTGTCAGTAAAAGTACACTGACCACAATCAGGGTGAAAGCCACGAGCAGAATTTGCCAGCGTAATTTTTTCATGGGAACCAAAAAAAGAAAGACCGCTCCCCAAAACCGGCCAAACGGCCCATTGCGGGAGGGCGGCCTTTCTTTAACTGTGAAGTACGGCGATTAGCGGCCCAGGAAGAGAGCGAGGATGGCAAGCCCGAAGAAGACAACGCTCAACGCAATGGTGGCGCGGAAGAGTGTCTTTTCGATGCCGCGGCGGGCGGTGAAAACGGAGCCGCTGTCGGCGCCTGTCAGGCCGCCAAGCCCGGCGCCTTTGCTCTGCATGATGACGCCAATAATCAGCGCAATCGAGATGATGATTAACCCAACTTCAATATAGATTTTCATGCTTGTCCTTTTCTGGCAGATTTAACAGTTTGATTATAAATGGCACTTCCCATAATCGTCAACCGCGATTTTTTACTCCACGGTGACGCTTTTGGCGAGGTTGCGCGGCTGGTCCACGTCCAACCCGCGCAGGGCGGCGATGTGGTAGGCCAGCAGCTGCAGCGGCAAAACCGTCACCACCGGGCTGAGCATCCAGGGCGTGGGCGGAATCCACAGGACATGGTCGGCCATGCCCGCCACCAGCGAGTCGCCGTCTGTGGCAACGGCAATCACCAGGCCGCCGCGGGCTTTGGCCTGCTGAATCTGGCTGATCATTTTTTCGTGCCAGGGGTCCTGCGGCGTCAGGCAAAGCACGGGCATTTCATGGTCAATCAACGCGATCGGGCCGTGCTTCATCTCGCCCGCCGGGTAGCCTTCGGCGTGGATGTAGGAAATTTCCTTCAGTTTGAGCGCGCCCTCGTAGGCAATCGGCATGTTGATGCCGCGCCCCAGGTAGAGACAGCCGCGCATATCTTTCAGCGCCAGCGCCGTTTTTTTGATGTCGTCCTCGCGCGCCAGGGTGCGGCCCACCAGGTCGGGAATCAGGCGCAGGTCGTTGACCAGGGCGCGGCGCGTCTTTTCGTCCAGTGTGCCGCGCAAATCACCAAGCAAAATCGCCAGCATGTACTGGTCTACCAGCGGGGCGGTGAAGGCTTTGGTGGAGGCGACACCGATTTCGGGCCCGGTTTGCATCGAAATGCTGCCGTCCGAGACGCGCATGGCCTGCGAGCCAATTGCGTTGACGATGCTCCACAAGATGGCGCCCTTTTTGCGGGCCTCCTCCATCGCCGCCAGCGTATCGGCTGTTTCGCCGGATTGGGAAATCGCCATGACCACCACGTTTTCATTCAAAATCGGGTCGCTGTAGCGAAATTCCGAGGCAATCACCACTTCGACCGGGATGCGGGCGATTTTTTCAATCAGATATTTGCCGACCATTCCAGCGTAGGCGGCGGTGCCGCAGGCGGTGATGTAAATGCGCTCGATGCGCCGCGCCAGTTCGGGGGTCAGGTTCAGTTCTGGCAGGCGGATTTTCCCTTTTTCAAAATCCACCCGCCCGGCCAGCGTATCGGTCAGGGCGCGGCCCTGTTCGTGGATTTCTTTCTGCATGAAGTGGCGAAATTCGCCCTTTTCGGCGGCGATGGGATCCCAGGAGACGTTGTGAATTTGCGGCTGGAGCGGCTCACCTGTCAGCGTTTCCACGCGCACCCCGTCACGGGTGAGGATCGCCATCTGGCGCGATTCGAGAAAAATGACGCGGCGGGTGTGTTCGAGGATGGCGGGGATGTCGGATGCGAGAAAGTTTTCGCCTTCGCCCAGGCCGATGACGACGCCCCCGGCGTTGCCAATGCGCGCGCAGACGATTTTATCCGGCTCGAGGGCGCTCATCAGGACGATGCCGTGCGCCCCCTCTATCCGCTGGAAGCTTTTGCGCGCCGCTTCGGTCAGATTCAAGCCGCTGGCCTGGTAACGCTCCACCAGGTGGACAATCGTTTCGGTGTCAGTATCCGATTGAAAAACGGCGCCTTCCGCGCTGAGTTCTTCCTTCAGCTCGAGGAAGTTTTCCACAATCCCGTTATGGACGACGACCACCTGGCCGGTGGCGCCGAGGTGGGGGTGGGCGTTGCGCGCGCTGGGAGCGCCATGCGTGGCCCAGCGCGTGTGTCCGATGCCCGGCGCGCCGCTGACGGGTTGCTGGCGAACCAGTTCGGCCAGGTTGGCCAGTTTTCCCGCGTCACGCCGCACTTCGATTTTGCCATTTTGCAGGACGGCCAGCCCGGCAGAGTCATAGCCGCGATATTCCAGCCGTTTTAAGCCATTGAGAATAATCGGTGTCGCGTCACGCGGCCCGATGTAAGCGACAATACCACACATGGGAATCCTCCGAGTGTCTAAAAACCGCTCCCGGCTCGAGGCAGGGAACGCTGTTGAAAGTGCCATGCGTCCGATTTTGCGCGCGTCATTGCTGGCGCGTGGTTGTGTCGACGCTTTTCTCTGGGAGGGAAAGATATGCAGGCCGCTGGCTGGCCTGGAGGGCTTCCGCTGAACTTTCGATTTTCCCCGGCGTCTGCCGGGAGTAGCCCCGCCTCGCGGTGGGGAACCCTCATCCTCGTCAGCCTGTCGTTGATGCTGACAGGCTCATGCGCTGTCTTTCCCGTGCAAATCTGTCGCTGGCCTCCTTTGAAAATTTGGAACAGGCGCGGCTTTCAAAGTTTTCAACGCCGCCCTGCGCGGTTGGGCGATTATACCCCAGGCGGCTGCGGCAAAAAAAAAGTGCGCTGGTCATTTGACCAGCGCACCTGGAAGCCGGGAGAGTTTATCCGCCGCCGAAGGGAGTGTCGGTCGGTGACGGGGTCGGTGGAGGCGTCTTGGTGGCCGTCTTGCTGGGGGTGGGGACCGGTGTTTTGGTTTTGGTGAAGGTTGGCCCGGTAGTGGGGGTATTGGTTTTGGTGAAGGTTGGCCCAGGCGTGTACGTGTTGGTGCGCGTTGGCCCAATGGTGGGCGTCCTACTGGCCGTGGGGCTTTTGGTTGGGGCGGAGGTCTTGGATGGTGATGGCGTTCTGGAAGGTGTAGGCGTCCTGGATGGGGTGAACGTCCGGGAGGGGGTCAGTGTGTTGGATGGCGTCAGGGTGTTGGATGGGGTTGGGGTGGAGGCCAGAACAAAGGTACGGGTGCAGTCAATTGTGCGGCCATCATCAGCGATAACGTGTGCCTGGAGTTTGTAGGTTCCTGAACCGACTGCCATCAACTGACCCCAGCGGCTGGTACTCATGGTTTTGCAGGGGCCGTTGCCGCCAAAGAAGCAAAAGGCGCGGGTATATTCATCAGATAGATAAAATATTGCGCTGCCGTTCGGCTTTAAGAATTTGAATTGGATGCGGCTGATGCCATCTCCGTCTGCGCTTCCCACGGTCGGGTCATGCGCTAAAACGCCAAAAGCGGTCTCTCCAATTTGGCTGATGAGTGCGCCATCGCTGCCAGGGTTGTTGATGTTGCAAACGAGCGGCTGCGGCGTATTGGTCGAAGTTGGCGAATTGGTGACGGTGGGCGTGTTGGTGTAGGTCGAGGTGGCCGTGCTGGTGGGCGTGAAGGTCTGGGTGGGCGTCAGGCTGGGGGTAAAGGTGGGGCTGGGTGTGAAGGTGTTGGAGGGCGTTGGCGAGGGCAGGTTGAGCTGCTGCGGCAGGTCGAGCACGCGCGAGACGCGGAAGCGTTCCACAACGCCGGTGCGGTAAGACGCCAGGTGGTAGTAGGGCCAGGCAACGTTGATGAAAGGGGTCAGGAATGGGTGGTTGTAATCCACCGCCACCACCACTGCGTCTCCTGGCAGGCCAGGGTCTTCTATGGCGGCGTTGGTGGTCATATTTTTGCATTCAGCATAGTCGCTGGTGTTATTGCCGCCTGTGCGCGGCAAAATGGTGACGATGTCATTGGTTTTGTTGTTGTCACCATTTAAATCGCGGTTGGAGCAGACATTAATTTTGATGTAGGATGCGTCAATCAGTCCTTTTGCCTCGTCAAAGAAGGTCCCCACCCGGTACTTCTCGCCGACCGTATGAATTGAAGCCAGGCGCGCGCTGAGTTGCTCGTCCTGGCTGTCGCAGGCGACGCTGCCGACATCCGGGCCATCCGTGCAGAGGGCGGGGTCGTATCCGCCGGTTGTGGCGTAGCGAACGGCCTGGCGCGAGATGTTTTGGATGGTGAGCCAGGATTCCATCAGCAGCGAGAAGTCAATGATCCCGAAGACCACCATTAAGAGAATAGGCACGGAGAGCGCAAATTCCAGCGTGGCCTGAGAAGCGTGGCCACCTTGGCGCAGTTTTGCGGGAGATGGGTTGGTGGAAAAAAGAGTTGCTTGCATACATCACATCCTGAATGGGTTAGTGCGCAATGCGGGTGGCGATGTTGTTGGCAATTGCCTGAAAAATTTGCTGCAACTGCTCAGGGGTGGCGCCGGCGTAGTAAATACCTTTGGGCTTATTCAGCGCGGCGGCGGCGTCTTCGGCCACGTAGCGCAGCAGGGCGTCAGCGACGGGTTTGGCCGCGTCTGCGCCCAGGCCGATGGCAAAGACGATGACATCCTGGCTGACCAGGTTGTCGGCCATGTCGCGGGCGTAATCATCCACATCGTAGGAAGCCGGGGTACTGATGGTGTGCCGTACCGCCGGGTTGGCATCCTGGCACTGCGGGCTGACGCGAATGTAGGGGGTTGGGCAGTAGGGGTCGCCATCCACGTCCGTCCCCATGTTTGGGATTCCATCCGTCAACAAGATGACCACCCACAGCGAGTCATTACGCATGGGCGTGGCGGTTGAAAATGAGTTGCCCGCAATTTGCAGCCCGCCGCCAATGTTGGTGTTGTTGCAAAAGGCTTCATTTACATTGGCAGGGATGCCGTTCACGATGTTGTATTTTTGCAGTGGGCAGTACCCGCCAACATATTTGGGCGGAGTGTCGGTGTTATAGTAGCGGCAGCGCCCCGGAATATTGTAGTTGGAAAAATTTACGCCGGGGTCGGCGGGACAAGGGTCGCCAGAGAAGACATCCAATTCCCTCAGCGCGCCCTGAATTGTGGCGTATGAATTGGAAAGATCCAGCACGGGGACGCTGGGTTGGGCGGGCGAAGTGCCATTGTTGGTGATATTCGGGTAAGTGTCAAAAGTGACGATGCCCACCCGGTCGTAGGGAAAATACAGAGTGTCGAGAAAAGCCAGCGCGGCCACTTTGACTTCTTCAAAGGGGTGGCATTCACCAGGGGTGGTGTCGCCCGAATTGTTCAGGTTGCAAACGGAAGGGTCTTCCAGCGGCCCGCCTTGCTGCCCAACCGCGCCGTCCCCTTCCCAGGTCATCGAGTCGGAGGTATCAATCACCAGCATGACATCCACCGATGCGGCTTCAGAAACCGCGTCCGCCTGGATGGTGGTGCTGGAAAGTCCGATGGAGGAGAGAAAAAACAAATCCACGGGCATGGTGGCTTTGACATAGACCAGTTTGCGTTTGAGCGCGGTCGGGTCTGCCACCATGTCTGGGCAATCGCCGGGTTTGAAGACGCTGGGGTCAGTGTCGCACGTTTCGACGGTGGCGGTGGCTTCTGGTACATCGTTCAGCACCAAAAATTCGCGCGCCGCCTTGCCCAAATCTGCCGCAGTGTAATTTTCCTTAAATTGATTGGCGGCGTTGACGGCTGCGCCATCCACGCCGCGGCGCAGGCGCGCATAGTTGACGTAGAGAAAACCGACATCAATCGCCAGCCCCATGGCCGCAATTAAAACCAACATCATTAAGGCCAAAAGAACCAGAACCTGGCCTTTGGATTGTCTTTTGGGAAGAGGGTGAAAAGTTTTTTCCATGGATTACGGGCTTGGAGTTGATGTTGGCTCTGCCAGCGGCAGGGGCATAATTGAATAAGTGTACACGTTGATCGGGTCGCCAACAAATTGGGTGAGAAAAGGCAGTTTGAGAATTTGCTCGTAGTGATAGAAAATTTCGACCAGCAGAATACCTGTGTTGGGCGCACTCGCATCCAGTCGGGCCGAAATTTCGGCGTTGGTAAAATTGGAGGTTTGAGTGGAAAACTTGCTCCAGCCATTGCTGTTGGGGAAGCGGACAACGATGTTTCCGCGAACGCCAAAAACCGAAATGACTACATCATCATTCAGCGCAGGTTTCAGGTGAACCGGTTCGATGACGCCCAGAGTGGTGTTGGTGCCAATAATGTAATCGGAAATCTTATTGTAAAAATCCAGGTTGGTGATGCCGCTGCCGGTCGGGTCAAACGGGTCGCCGACAGAACCAAAGCGGGCCGCCTCGCGGCTGCCTTCCACCAGGCTGATATATTGATTCAGCAGCATGCCAAACTCGGCCACTGCAGCCAAAAGCATCAGCAACATGCCAAGCACCAGCGTCAGCTCAACGAAGCTTTGGCCGCGTGAATAGTTTTTGCGAGGGTGAAAAAAAAGTTTGGCCATCAAGGAAATCCACTGGTGAATAATTTACGTCTGCTATAAGTTTACGAAAGGGGTTGGATTGGGCAATCCTACCCCAGTACTATCTTACATTAATGAAAGAAAAACCCTAGGACCGAATCGCGGAAAAATAAGAGAGCGGTTGCCCCAAGCAGTAGATAGGGGCCATAGGCGGTGAAGGTTTCCAGCGGCTGGTAGCGTCTGAAAAGCAACTGCCCGGCCACAATCAGCAGGCTGACCAGGCCGCCCAGCAGAATGCCGACCAGCAGCATCAGCATCACATCCGGCCAGCCCAAGAGCAGGCCGAGCACGCCCGAAATCGTCACGTCACCGAAGCCGAGCGCCTCTTCGCCGTCATCCTCGCCACGCCGGCGGGCGCGATATTTGGCGAACAACATTCCGACCAGGTAGAAGCAGAACATTGCACCGAAACCGGCCAGCCCACCCAGCAGAGTCTGCCACCAGCCATGCAGGAAAAAACCCGTCAGGGCGGCGAGCAGCGCTCCAGCCAGGCTGACGCTGTGTAAAATCAGCCGGTGCTCTATGTCTATGACCGCCACCAGGCCGAAGTAGGTCAAAATGCCCAGGGCCAGAAACGGGTTCATCGCAACGGGTAAAGACCCCAGGGCGAGGCCGATGCCCGCTCCACTCCCCAGCACCAGCCAGTTTCGGGCGCGGCTCAGGCGCGGTTCGGGCGGCAGCGTATCGGCCAGGTAATTTACCAGGCTGCCCGCGCTTAATCCGAATAGAAGAAGTAAACCCATTTCCATAATTGAACAATTATACCCTTGCTTGTCCACTTCAAATTTCGGGTATTCAGCGCTTTTCTTGGCGATTGGCGCAATCTGACTTACAATCCCGTTACAAAACAACAACGAGGACAACCATGGAAAAATTTATCATTGATGGCGGAACGCCCTTGCGCGGCGAAATGACGCCCTCTGGCAATAAAAATGCAGCCCTGCCCATTTTGGCGGCCTGCCTGCTGACCGAATCACCGGTGATTTTGCGCAACGTCCCCCACATTCGAGACGTGAACGACATGCGCCATTTAATTGAAAGTTTGGGCGTTTCGGTGGAGGAATTGGACGCCAACACCTGGCAGGTGACCGCGCGCGAGGTGCGCCCCGCCGACCTCGACCCGGAGTTGTGCCGCCGCATTCGGGCTTCGATTCTGCTGGCGGGGCCGATGACCGCCCGCATGGGCGAACTGCGCCTTTCCCCACCGGGCGGAGATGTGATTGGCCGCCGCCGCGTGGATACGCATATTTTGGCGCTCAAACGCCTCGGCGCCGAAGTGACCTATGACCGCAGTTTTGAATTTCACGCGCGCGGCCTGACCGGCGCGGATATTCTGCTGGATGAGGCTTCCGTTACCGGCACCGAAAATGCCATCATGGCGGCGGCGCTGGCGCGCGGCACGACGATTTTGCGCAATGCCGCCTCTGAACCGCACGTCCAGGAATTGTGCCAATTTTTGAATATTCTTGGCGCAAAAATCAACGGGATTGGCTCCAACACGCTCACCATTGAAGGCGTGGTTCGCCTGCACGGTGGTGAATTTTCCATCGGGCCAGATTACCTTGAGGTGATTAGTTTTGTCGGCGCGGCAGTCGTCACCCGTGGAGAAATTCGCATCCGCAACGCCGGGCTGCGCTACCTGGGCATGATCCGCATGGTGCTGAATCGCATCGGCGTGGACTGGAACGAAGACGGCGATGACCTGCTGGTGCCTTCCGCTCAAAGGCTGGAGGTCGAGCCTGACCTGGGCAACGCCATCCCGGAAATCAAAACCAACATCTGGCCCGCCTTCCCCACCGATTTGATGAGCATGGCTATCGCCATGGCGACCCAGGCGCGTGGCAGCATCCTCTTTCACGATTGGATGTACCCCAGCCGTATGTATTTGACCGATAAACTGGTGGGCATGGGCGCGCAGATTGTGCTGTGCGATCCGCATCGCTGCATCGTTACCGGGCCGACTCCGCTGTTCGGCG
>JAVHNW010000210.1:0-14062 GCA_036169755.1 bacterium
TCCTGCGCCTGGAAGCGGATACGGTGGAACAAGCCGCCATCACCCTGGGAGCGGTGGCGCCGACCATCATCCACGCCCGCGCCGCTGAAGAATTTCTGGTCAGAAAGCGACTCTCTGCCGAGACAATCGCCCGCGCCGCCGAAAAGGTCGAGGCGGCGGCCACGCCAATTGACGACCTGCGCGCCTCGGCGAAGTATCGCCGCCACGCCTGCGGGGTGATTGCCCGGCGCGGGCTGGAGGCTATTCTCCTCGGCAAGCAGAATCCATTGCCAGCCGAGCCGGTTTTGCTGTGGGGCCGCCCCAACACCATTAAAGCGGCGGCGCTGCCAGCGGCCTCGACCGCGCCGAATCGGGACATCCACACCCAAATTAACGGCCAGAAATTCGTTTTCTCCAGCGGGCAGGAAAAAACGCTGCTGCGTCTGCTGCGCGAGGAAGCCGGGCTGACCGGAACCAAAGAGGGCTGCGCCGAAGGTGAGTGCGGCGCCTGTACGGTTTTTTTGGACGGCAAGGCGGTGATGGCCTGCCTGACGCCCGCGCCGCGCGCGGACGGCGCCGAGATTGTGACCGTGGAAGGGCTGGCCGGTGAAGGTAAACTGCACCCGGTGCAAGCCGCTTTTGTGCAGGCAGGCGCAGTGCAATGCGGTTATTGCACGCCGGGTTTTGTCATGTCGGCGGCAAAACTGCTGGAGGAACACCCGCACCCTTCCAAAAACGAAATTGAACAGGCGCTGACCGGAAATTTATGCCGCTGTACCGGTTACGCCAAAATCATCGAGGCGGTTGAAGCCGCCAGCCACGCCTGAGGAGAAAACGATGGCATCCAAACAGAATTCTTTCGAATCGCGCGCAAAGCCCGCGCCCAAAATTCACCCCATCTGGCGGGGAATTGGTTTTTTGATGGTTTTGCTGACTCCCGTTTTGGCCTGGGCGGCAGCAGTCGTCACGGTCGAGGCGCTAAAACCTTCCACCGACACCAACATTCGCGCCTTTTTCTACGGCCTGAGCGGCAGCATCACGCTGCCCTCCTGGTTTTCCTACATTCCCCATTTGACAGCATTTTTGCGCCCAATTGCGACCCACCCAGACATCAAGGCCAAAATCGTCTTTTCCCTCATTTGGCTGCTCCTGTTTTCGGGCGTGCTGTCCTTTTTGTACGCCATCATCTACCGGCTGATTGGGCCGCCACGCTACGGGCCGCTGGATGTCGCCGCGCCGCGCGCCCGAACCAAACGCTACACCCGATAAAAAATGACAAGCATCGTTGGACAATCTGCGCCGCGCATAGACGCGGCAGACAAAGTAACCGGCACAGCGCAATACGCGGGCGATTTAAGCGCCCCCGGCATGTTGCACATGAAAATTCTTTTTGCCGGAAGACCGCACGCCCGCATTCTGCGGCTGGATAGTTCCGCCGCTGAAAAGGTGACGGGCGTGATCAAAATTTTCACCGCCGCCGATGTCCCAGTCAATGAATATGGCCTGCAAATTCCAGACCAGCCCGTGCTGTGCGGCCCAACCCCCACCGCCGCGGGCCGGGTGGATGCGGCGATCGTGCGCTTTACCGGCGATCAGGTGGCCGCCATTGTCGCCGAAAGCGAAGCGGCGGCAGAACAGGCGCGGCGGCTGATCGTCGTGGACTACGAAGACCTGCCAGTGCTGGCCGACCCGGAATCTGCTTTGCGGGCCGATGCGGTTTTGCTGCACCCGGAACGCGGCGCGGATAACGTCTGCGTCCACGACAAAATTCGCAAAGGCGATGTGGAAAAAGGTTTTACCGAAGCAGATGTCATTCTCGAAGCCGAATACCGCGTGCCGATGCAGGAACACGCCTATCTACAGCCCGAAGCGGGCCTGGCGCTGGTGGACGAAAACGGCCTGCTGACAATTTTCTCTGCCGGGCAGTGGACACACGTTGACCGCAAGCAAATCGCCCACGCGCTGGCCCTGGATGAGGAACGGCTGCGGGTGCAGTACCCGGCCATCGGCGGGGCCTTTGGCGGGCGCGAAGACTTATCGGTGCAGATTGTGCTGGCGCTGGCAGCGTGGAAACTCCAACGCCCGGTCAAAATTATCTGGTCGCGGCAAGAATCCATCATCGGCCACGGCAAACGCCACGCCATGATTCTGCGCGCCAAATGGGGCGCCAAACGCGATGGAACGCTGACCGCCGCCGAAAATACCATCATCGCCGATGCGGGCGCCTACATGTACACCACCAACAAAGTGCTGGGAAATTCCACCATCACCGAAAGCGGGCCATACTTCATTCCCAATCTGCGCGCCGACGTGATTGGTGTATACACGAATAATGTGCCGGGCGCGGCCTTTCGCGGCTTTGGCGCGCCGCAGGCCCTGTTCATGGCTGAAAGCCAGATGAATAAACTGGCCGAAAAATTGGGCCTCGACCCGCTGGAAATTCGCCGCCGCAACGCGCTCAAAGTGACAGACACACTCGCAGTTGGCACGCCCCCGCCCGCCGCGCCGACCATTCGGGAAGTCATGGCCGCCGCCGCCGAAAAATTCGGCTGGGCGGCGCGGCGCCAACAGGCGACAGGCGGCCCGCAGCGGGGAAGCCTCGTCCGCGGACGCGGATTCGCCGCCGGGTTCAAAAACATCGGTTTTTCGTTTGGCTACAAAGAAAACTGCTGGGCGCAGGTTGAAATTCGCGGCGCAGAGAAAATCGAAGCCGTCACCGTCTGGTGCGCCGCGGCAGAAGTCGGCCAGGGCAATCACACCATCCTGGCGCAAATCGCCGCCGAAGCGAGCGGCGCGGCGCTGGAACAGGTGGAAATGATTACGATGGACACGCTCTCCATGGGCAACGCCGGGTCGGCTTCCGCCTCGCGGCTGACGGTCATGTCGGGCAACGCCGTCAAAGGCGCGGCAGAATTGGCGCTGGCAAAATGGCAAAATGCGGAACGCCCGGCCCAGGCCGAGTTTACCTACCTGGCCCCGCCCACCACGCCGATGGACAAGGAAACTGGCTATTGTATGCCCAACTTCATGTATGCCTACGCCGCGCAAGCCGTGGAAGTGGAAGTGGACACCGAGCTCGGCCACGTCCGCCTGCTGCGCGTGGTCAGCGCCAATGATGTCGGCAAAGCCATCAACCCGGCGCAAGTCCAGGGCCAGGTGGAGGGCGCCATCGTCCAGGCGCAGGGCTACGTCATCCAGGAAAACTTCCTCATCCGCAACGGCAAACCGCTCACCGACCAGTTCAGCACCTATCTGATTCCCACCATTTTGGACATCCCCGAAAAAATGGAAACCGTCATCGTGGAAATCCCCGATGAAATTGGCCCCTGGGGCGCCAAAGGCGTGGGCGAACTGCCCTATCTGCCGCTGGCCCCGGCCATCACCGCCGCCATCCACGACGCCACCGGCGTCTGGATGGATGAATTTCCCCTGACGCCAGAACGGGTGCTGAAAGCGCTGGGAAAACTGCCGTGAGCGCCGGGTCATTCTCTGCCCTGAAAATTTTGAAAGCGTCGCTGATGTTGAGCGCGGCGCTTTCTTTATTGATGTACGGCTGGCTCGCCAGTCAGCGCATTGCTTACCCCTTTGAACTGGAATGGACCGAAGGCGGCCTGGCCGACCAGGTCAGCCACCTGGTGCGCAGCGGCAGCCTGTACGGCGCTCCCACGCTCGAATTCACCCCCTTTCTCTACCCGCCGCTCTATTTTTACCTCGCCGCCGGGCTGGCAAAATTAAACGGAAACAGCCTGCTGGCGCTGCGCCTGATTTCTTTTCTCGCCTCGCTGGTCGTATTTTTTGCCATTTTTGAAATTGTCCGCCGCGAAACCCATTCCAGCCGAATGGGTTTCTTTGCCGCCGGGCTTTTCGCCGCCGCCTTTCGGGTGACCGGCGCCTGGCTGGATGTTGCCCGCGTAGATGCGCTTTTTCTCGCCCTGTGGCTGATGTTCCTGCTGGCCGCCCAGCGCCGCGCTTCCACCGGCAGCGCCATCGCCGCGGGAACTTTGGCCGCGCTGGCCTTCCTGACCAAGCAGACCGCCCTGCTCAGCTGCGCCCCCGTTTTCGCCTGGCTACTTTGGAAAGACTGGCGGCGCGGGCTGCTGGCCTCTGGCGCGGCGCTGGCGCTGGTCGGCGCTGTCAGCCTGGCTTTTGAACGCGCCAGCGGCGGCTGGTTTTCCTACTACGTCTACGGCCTGCTCTTTCAGCAAACGGAGTGGCTGCCCTATTATTTTCTCGCTTTTTGGCGTGATGACCTGCTGCTGCACCTGCCGGTAGCAATTTTGCTGGCGGCGTTTTTCTTTGGCGCGCGCCGCAGTGAAGAACAGCGGCCATCACTGTTTTGGGCAGCCATGACCCTCGGCGGCGTACTGGGCGCTTTTCTCACACGCGCCAAGGTCGGCGGCTATGACAATGTCTTGCTGCCCGCCTACGCAGCCGCCGCCATTCTTTTTGGGCTGGGGCTGCATGAGTTTCTTCAGTTTTTGCAAAAAATTTCAGCGCAAGAACGGCAAACCTTGCAAAAACTGACTTACGCCGCCTGCCTGATTCAAATGCTGCTGCTGGCCTACAACCCCTACGAACAAGTTCCCAGCGCGGCAGACCGCCAGGCCGGAGAGTTTTTGCTGAGGCGGCTCGCCAGCGTTCAGGGCGAGATTTACCTGCCAGACCACGGCTACCTTGCCAGCCTGGCGGGAAAAAACGTCTACAGCCACCAATCGGCAATTTGGGATATTCGGCGCGGCAATCAGGAATCGGCGGCGAAAACCATCCTTCAACAGGCTTTCGATGACGCCATCCGTCAGCAGAAATTTGACCTGATACTTTTTGACTCAACCTGGAATTATTGCTGCGGCGAATTGGAGCGTTACTACACCCTGACTGGCTCAGTCTTCCCGGACGAAGAGGGGTTTTACCCGCTGACGGGCGCCAGGCGGCGGCCAACTTTCATTTACACGGCCAAGCGCCTGCTGCCCTGAAACAATCAGGCCTGCCCCAAACCAAAGGGGTTGAAATCCGTCTCCCGGTCGTAAAAATCTTCGTGTTCGGCGCGCTTCAAAAAGCGGACAGCGGCATAGGTGAACGGAGTCATCAGCGCCTCCACCGCCGTTTTGAAGAGGTAATTGGTCAGAGTTAGCGAAAGGAAAATTTCCCAGGGGAAAACGCCAAAAAGACTGGCAACCAAAATAAAAATAGCCGAATCAACCAACTCCCCGACCAGGGTCGAGCCGATGGTACGCAGCCACAGCCAGCGGCCACCCGTCCACACTTTCATTTTTGCCAGCACCACCGAATTGGAAAACTCGCCCGACCAGTAGCCGGCCAGCGAGCCGAAGACAATTCCCCCGCTGGACATTCCGCCCAGGATGGCGGCGTAGGCGGCGTCTCCGGCGTAGCCCTGCCAGGCAGTTTCTCCCGGCAAACGCTGAATCAGCCAAAAGGTGGCGGCAGCCAGCCCGAGGGCGAAAAACCCGACCCAAATGACTCGGCGCGAGCGGCGAAAGCCGTAGACTTCCGTCAAAATATCGCCAAAAATATAGCCGAGCGGAAAAAGAATAGTCCCGGCGTCAAAGGCCAGCGGCACCCCGGCCACGCTGAAGCCCAGGTTTACAATTTTGGCAGAGGAGGCAATGTTGGAGATAATCAAAACCGTCACAAACATTGCCATGACCAGGTCAAAATAATGGTACTGCTTTTCTGAATTCACCTTTCACTCCTTGTTTTGATGAGGCGGGAACTGCGACCGCCAGGATACACGTCAGCGGCTCACCATGCGGCAGAAAGAACACTGCCCCTCATGGGCAGTCGGCTGGCCGCAAGTGGGGCAAAGAAAAAGCGGCAGGCCCGTTTCGGCCTGCTGCGCGGCGAACAAGCCTCCGGCGCTGGCTTCCAGAAATTTGACATAAAAAGCCAGTTTTGCGCCAGGGCGATCGGCTTCCAGGCGGTTGAGCAATTCTTTGTAATAAATCGAGGTGGAGCCAACCGAGAAGGGACATTCTTCATAAATATATTCGATGCCGCGCAAAATGGCGTAGGCGGCCATGTCTTTTTCGTAAAAACGGCAGAGCGGTTTGACTTTGCGCGCCAGCCCGTCGTGACCCGCCAGCACCGGCGCCTGGCGCGGGAGCAAGTCGGCCTGCCAGCCGAGGGTGTTGCCGAACAGGACGGCGGCTTCGTCATCCAGGTTGTGGCCGGTGGCGAGCACATCGTAGCCCAGGTCGCGGGCGATGCGATTCATTTCGTGACGTTTGGCTACGCCGCAAACCGAGCAAGGGCGACCCTGGCCGCGATGCGCGCTTTCAGCGAGTTGGGGAATGCTTTGGCCGTAGACTTCTCCAATGTCGAGGACGTGCAATTTCAGCCCGCGCCCGGCGGCAAATTTTTCGGCCAGGCGATGCGACTCGGCGGAGTAGGGATTTTTCTCATCGCCGATGCCGAGGCCGAGGTAGAGGCCATCGGCCTGGTAGCCCAGCCGGGTGAGAATATCCCACAGCGAGAGTGAATCTTTTCCGCCAGAGACGGCCACCAGCACTTTTTCGTCTGGGCCGAACATCTGATATTTTTTGATAAAACGCGCGGTTTGGGCGGGCATCCATTCCAGAAAATGGTCGGCGCACAGGCCGAGGCGGTGCTGGCGCAGGTTGACGGCGGCTTTTTGGCCGCAGGTTTTGCACTTCATGCGTCAGCCCCCCGAAATGACGGCCACCAGGCGGATGGTTTCGCCCTCGCGTAAAATTTCATCTTCGACAATCATCTGCCCGTTTCGCACGGCCAGGACGCCTTCGGGCAGGATGTTGGCGCGCCGGAGCGAATCGAGCAGGGTCATGCCTGCTTTGACTTCATGTTCTTTGCCGCGTAATACCAGTTTGACGGTCATTGCTTTTCTCCTTGCGGGCGGAGATTGTAACACGGAGAATAACTATTCAGCCCTCACCCTACCCCTCCCTCGTTGGGGGATGGGTAGGGTGAGGGCTGTGTTTTGCTTTGTAACGTGACTTTTTCAAGGGTTCAACTCCCCTCTCCCGATGGGAGTGGGGAGGGGGTGAGGGAAAAAGCGAGAATCTAACAATGCCTGAATAGTTACCACGGACGAAAAAACGCGCCGGTGAGGAAAACGGCGCGTTCATTGTGTTCGAGGGGCGTCTGGCGCTTATTTGGATGCTTTTAATCCCTGCAGCAGGTGGGCGACATGTTCCAACATGCGCTGGCCGCGGAAACTGCCGTAAAGCAGACGGGCGGCGACTTCCTTGTTGATTTTTTCGGTGGAGCCGAGCGCCTTGCCGAGGCGGCTGAGCAGGCCCCGGTCACATTTGTCGAGCAGGTCGGTGGCGCGGCTCACATCGGAAGTGAGGGTCACTTTTTTATCCCATAGGCGTACATCGGCATCATAGTTGGCCTGTTCCTGGTCAAAAGTGAAGCAGTAGGTGTGGAAGAGTTGATGCGCCGTTTCGGTAATGTGCTGCATTTTGACGTGGGGGGCGGTTTCTTCAAAGCTGGCCTGAACCTTGTCTTTTAACTGGGTCAGGGTCAAGCCAGAATCGCCCTTGAGGAAGTCATAGAATTTGAAAACGATTGCCGGGCGGAATTCGTTGGGCGTCATGCGAATTTTGAGCGATTCCAGAATTTGCAGGTAGCGGTCGAGCAGCGCGTCTGGCTCCTGCGAATCTGAGTTTTCGGTTGTCTCAATCAGGCGGGCTTCGATTTGCTGGTTGTCGTTCAGGCGCACTTCCAGCATGTCTTTTTGGGCCTGCATAAAGTCTTTGAAACTCTTAAAATTGTAATTGCGTTCACTAAAGGCCGGATTGAGGCGCAGCATGACGTGTTTGATTTCGGCGGCCAGCATCCATTCTTCTTCATCCGCCTCCAAAACCTTACGCAGGAGTTGACGCGCCTCGCTGATGTCGAAGGAAACGGTTGGCTCGGCGGGTTCTTCGGGTTTGCCATTTTTGACCGGTTTGGTCGGCTTGGGCGCGGGCGCGACCAATTTATCGTAGTAGATAAATTCATCGCAGGCGTTGACCAGGTATTCGGCGCTGGTGCCGCTGACGCCCAGACCGACCACGGTTTTCCCTTCGGTGCGCAGGCGGTGAACCAATTCGGTGAAATCGCCATCGCCCGAAACCAGCAGAACGTGCGTCACCGGGGTGCCGCGGTTGATCATGTCCAGCGCGTCCATGACGATGCGAATATCGGCGGCGTTTTTGCCGCGTTTGCTGGAAACATGCACCAGCTCAATACCCAGCCCCAGCATTTCGCGCTGACGGGCCGGGTACACCGCCCAGTCGGCGTAGGCGCGGCGCAGGGCAATTCGTCCGATGCGGGTGGCCGTTTCCAGCACCACCTGCCAATCCACTTCAATTTCCTTTCCCATGACTTCAGGCACGCTGATTTCGATATTATCGTAATCAATAAATAGTGCAACTTGCGCATTATCTGGCATATATCTCTCCCTTTTTGTTAAGAATCTAGGGCGAGTATATAATAGAAAGAGCAAAGAGGAAAGAGGAAAATTTGCCATGAAAATAGCCATGATGGTGGACGCCTACAAGCCCTACGTCAGCGGCATCACCAACTATATCGAATTGAATAAACTTTTTCTGGAGCGGGCCGGGCAGGAGGTCTACGTTTTCACCTTCGGCGGCGAAGAGTACCACGACCAGGAAACGCGGGTAATTCGCTCGCCGGGGCTGCCGCTGGTGGATACCGGTTATTACCTTTCCTTTCAGTACAGCCGCAAGGCCAGAGAACTGCTGCAAAGCATGGATGTCATCCATGTTCACCATCCCTTTCTCAGCGGCAGGCTGGCGCTGCACTACGCGCGGCCATTTAATATCCCCATACTTTTTACCAACCACACACGTTACGACCTCTACGCGCAAACCTACATCCCCGGCCTGCCCGAAGAACTCTCGGCAACATTTTTGGAAAACTACATGCCTAATTTTTGCACGGCAATGGACATGGTCATCTCACCTTCGGCGGGAATGGCGCAGGTTTTACGCTCCTTCAAAGTGCAAACCCCGATCAGCATCCTGCCCAACGGGGTAGATTTAAGCCGTTTCGAGGCGCCTCCCGGCCAGGAATTCCTGCGCGCCAGGCTGGGTCTCCACCCCAACGACCTGATTCTGGTCTACAGCGGCAGGCTGGCGCGTGAGAAAAACCTGGCCTTCCTGCTGCAAACCTTTATCGGCGCGGCCCAGGCGCTCACAAATATCCATTTGCTGCTCATCGGAGACGGGCCAGAACGCGAAGCGCTCGGCCAGCAGGCCAACGCCAGCCCCGCCGCAGAAAAAATCCACTTCACCGGGCAGGTTTCCTACGCCGAAATTCCCCACTACCTGCGCCAGGCGGACGCCTTTGTCACCGCCTCCATCAGCGAAGTTCACCCGCTCTCCGTCATCGAAGCCATGGCCGCCGGGCTGCCCGTTCTGGGTATCGACTCGGTCGGCGTGGGCGACATTGTGCGCCACGAAGAAACCGGGCTGCTGGCCCCGCATAATCTGGCCGCCTTCAGCGCCCAATTGACTCGGCTGTGCCTCGACAGCGCCCTGCGAAAAAAAATGGGCGCAAACGGGCGCACAATCGCCCAAGAATACGACATCCGCCGCACCAGCCAGACCCTGCTCAAACAGTATCAGCGCCTGGCGGGCGCCAAACCCACCCACAAAAACGAACTCGGCTACCAACTGCGCCGATTTATGGGAAGATTTAAAGCATGAACCACAATCAGCGCATCGGGCGTTGGGGCGAGGCCGTCGCCGCCGCTTACCTGCAAAGAAGCGGCTACACGCTCATCGAAAAGAACGCCCACGCATCGCATGGAGAAATTGACCTGGTGGCGCAGCGGGAAGAATTGACCGTTTTCGTGGAGGTCAAAACCCGCAGCAGCCGCGCCTTTGGCCTGCCCGAAGAAGCCGTCTCGCCCCGCAAGTTAGCCCACATGCGCGCCGCCGCCGAAACCTACGCCGCCGAACATGAAATTGATCATTGGCAGTTGGACGTGCTGGCAATTGAGGGCATCCCCGGCGCAACCCCGCGCATTGAGCATTTCGAAAATGTCTAAACCGCCGCTGCTTGTTCTGCTCGGGCCAACCGCCGTTGGCAAAACCGCGCTGGCAGTGGATTTGGCCGGGCGGCTGAATGGCGAAATCATCTCCGCCGATTCGCGCTATTTTTACCGGGGCATGAACATCGGCGCGGCAAAACCAACACGCCAAGAAATGCGCGGCGTGCCGCATCATTTGATTGACGTGGCCGAACCGGACGAAACCTGGTCGCTGGCGCAGTTTCAACAAGCGGCGCTGACCATCATCAGCGAAATTCGGGCCCGCGGGCGGCTGCCGCTGCTGGTCGGCGGAACAGGCCAATATATCCGCGCCGTCACCCAGGGCTGGACTCCGCCGGAAGTGCCGCCCAACCCGCGCCTGCGTTCCATTCTGGAGCAGTTGGCGCAGGAACATGGCCCTTACTGGCTACACGATAAATTGAAACTCCTCGACCCGCTGGCGGCAGAACGCATTGACGCGCGCAACCTGCGGCGAAGCGTGCGCGCGCTGGAGGTCATTTTCAGCACGGGAATGCCCTTTTCGCGGCAGGCAGGCCAGAGCGAGTCGCCTTTTGCGCTCTTTCAGCTGGGAATCATCCGCCCGCGCGAGGAACTTTATCGGCGGGTGGACGCCCGCATCGAATCCATGTTCGCGCAGGGTTTTTTGGAGGAGGTGCGCGGCCTGCTGGAAAAGGGATTTTCTCCCGATTTGCCGAGCATGTCGGCGATTGGCTACCGCGAGGCGGCCTCGGTTTTGCGAGGCGAAATGAGCCTGGAAGAGGCCAAAATTCAGATGAAACGGATAACGCGCATTTTTGTGCGCCGCCAGAGCAACTGGTTCAAAGCGGATGACCCGCAAATCCACTGGTTCAACCTGGACGAAGTTGGCGCAGAAACGATTGCGCAGGCAATCAACGGGCAACTTTTGGGAAAATAAGCCGTAGATGAATGCGCCGCCCCTTGAAAGCGCTTGCGGGCTTAGGCTATAATGAATCAACTTGAGGCTGTCAATTCAAAAGGAGAGAAGCATGGCTCGAATCTTTGACGTAATCGAATATCGCAATGAAATGACGGACGAAATTGTCCATCGTTTCCCGGATGATTCCAGCATCGGTGATTACCGCATCGGCTCGCAGGTGATTGTGCGCGAGGGGCAGGCGGCAGTTTTCTTCCGCAACGGGCTGGCGCTGGATGTCTTCGGGCCAGGCATGCACACAATCGCCACAGCCAATATTCCCAAGGTGATTGATTTCATTGGCAAGGCTTTCAATGACCGCACGCCTTTCCCCGCGGAGGTCTATTTCGTCTCGACCAAGGAATTTCAGAATAAAAAATGGGGCACGCCCCAGCCGATTATTGTGCGCAACCCCGGCATGGGTCTGGGCGTGGCGCTGCTGCAGGGCTTTGGCACCTACACCTTCCGCGTCAGCGACCCGCAATTATTTGTCACCAACATTGTCGGCAAACAAGCCATCTTCCGCACCAGTGAAATTGAAGAGCGTATGCGCACCATGCTGCTTTCCAAATTCCAGGATTTGCTGGGGGAGACCGGCGCGAAGAAGAGCGTGGTGGAACTGATTGGTTTGACCGAAGAATTGGGCGCTGGCGTGCGCGCCAAGGCCCAGGATGATTTTGGGGCAATGGGTCTGACGCTGACGACTTTCTACATCGGCAACCTGAAGCCCTCGGAAAAGTCGGCGCAAGAGCTGCGCGACATGGGCATGTTGGATATGAACGTCTACACCCAACTGCAGGCCGCCGATGCAATGCGCGATGCGGCCCAAAATCCCAGCGGCGGCGCCGGTCTGACGGCGGGCATTGGCGCCGGGATGGGCATTGGCAACATCATGAACCAGGCGCTGGCAGGCGGCATGGCAAATCAGGCCAGCCAGCCGACTTCACAGCCTGCGGGCGGAGCGGCCCCGGCGGCGGGCGGCATGACCGATGTGATGACTCCTGGCGAGGCGGCGGCTGTTCTGCGTGTCTCAGAGGAAGATGTCATCGCCGCCATCACCGCTGGTGATTTGAAAGCCAAAAAACTGGGCAGCGCCTACCGCATCAGCCGGGCTGCGCTGGAAGAGTTTTTGAAAGGCTAAATTTTTCCACTCCCCGCCAGGCAATCTGGCGGGGAGTTTTGTGTTTTGCAGGAGAACACCATGCCCGTTGACAATATTCTGCAGGAAATCAGCCTGGTTGGCACGCTGGCGGGAATTTTGGCAGGTTTCGCTTTTTCGGCGGTGGTGCAATTGCTGGCAAGCGACGTTAAAGGAAAACTGGCGACAGGCGTCATCGTCATTTTCACCATAACCACGCTCATGTTTCTGTATGTGCTTTTCGCCTTCGTGTTAATCGGTTCGGCAACGGCTGAACTCAATCAACAAATCGCCTCGCTGGATTGGATTGGCACATTTGCCTATGTGACCGCATTTATCGGCCTGCTGATGTTTCTGATTGGCGTGGGGCTGACAGGTTGGATTCGGTCCACGGCAACGGGCATTGCCACCACCATTTTTGCAACCATCACCTTTTGTTTAACCAGCTGGGTGTTTATCGCTGTGCAAAGCGTGTTCATCCAATAGCCGCAGCCGTGGCATAAATATCGCGCCGCAACTTCCACAGAATCAAAAAGCCGGAGAGTTGAAACTCTCCGGCTTTTTGATTTAGCGAATTTTGAACATCTGGGTCAATTTCATCGCCAGATTTAAGTCACCGGTCAGTTTGAGTTTGCCCTCCATGAAGGCTTTCATGCCGTCCAACTCGCCTGTGAAAATTTTCAGATAGTCAGACGAATCAGCAGTCAGGGTCATTTTGGGCGAGGGATGAACGCCTTTGGTGATGTTGACTGCCCCATCCTTGATGTCGGCGTACCAGTCACCAGCCTCGGCGCCGGTAAATTTGAACTGGATGACAGCGGTCAGGCCGGGGGCTTTTTCCGGCACAAAAGCGCCGGGCATTTTGGACATAAGGGTTTCAATCGTCAGAGCCATAATTTTCTCCTTTTCAAATGTAGCGCAAGTCAAAGACTTGCGCCACGCGATTATTGCAAATTTTCAAAAATGGTGGCCGCGCCCATGCCGCCGCCAATGCACATGCTGACCATGCCATAGCGCGATTTGCGGCGCGCCATTTCATAAATCAACTGGGTAGTCAATTTTCCGCCAGTACAGCCGAGCGGGTGGCCGAGGGCGATGGCTCCACCGTTGACGTTGACCTTGTTTTCGTCCAGCCCCAACTCGTGGATGACGGCCAGGCTTTGGGCGGCAAAGGCTTCGTTGAGTTCAATCAGGTCAATTTCTTGCAGGCTCAGCCCGGCGATTTTGAGCGCTTTGGGGATGGCGGCCACCGGGCCGATGCCCATCAAGTGGGCGGGAACGCCCCCGGTGGCGAAGGCTACGAAGCGAGCCAGAGGCTTCAGGCCGAGAGCGGCGGCTTTGGCGGCGGACATGATCACCACTGCGGCGGCGGCGTCCGAAGTCTGCGATGAGTTGCCAGCGGTGACGCTGCCGCCCTCCTTGAAGGCCGGTTTGAGTTTGGCGAGCGCTTCCAGCGTGGTATCGCCGCGCGGGCCTTCATCACGCCGCACGGTGAATTTTTTCGCCAGCGGCGCGCCGTTCACAAATTCGAGCGTTTCCACTTCTATCGGCACAATCTCCGGGTCGAAGAGGCCGCTGCTGACAGCGGCGTTGGCTTTCTGGTGGGAACGCAGGGCGAAGGCGTCCTGGTCGGCGCGGCTGATTTTGTACAATTCCGCCACGTTTTCGGCGGTCAGGCCCATGTTGGTGAAGGCTTTGGGGTCTTCGGCGGCAAAGTGGGCGTTGGGGGCGAATTTGTTGCCAGTCATGGGAACCATGCTCATCGATTCGGCGCCACCGGCGATGGCAATTTCCATTTGGCCGGTCATGATGGCGTAGGCGGCGTGGGCGATGGACTGCGAGCCAGAGGAGCAGTAGCGATTGACGGTTTCGCCGCAGACACTTTCCGGCAGGCCAGCGCGCAGAGCAACGGTACGCGCCATGTTCATGCCCTGTTCGCCTTCGGGGAAGG
>JAVHNW010000211.1:0-2841 GCA_036169755.1 bacterium
CCTTCCAGGGGATGCCGTAGCCGCGGTCGAGTTCCAAAATCCAACCGGCGACATTATCGAGGAAGTAGCGGTCGTGGGTGACGGCGATGACCGTGCCTTTGTATTCGCGCAGGTGATGTTCCAGCCAGGCGACCGATTCGGCGTCGAGGTGGTTGGTCGGCTCGTCGAGCAGGAGAATGTCGGGTTCGGTCAGCAGCAGCCGGGTGAGCGCGACGCGCCTCTTCTCGCCGCCGGAAAGCGTCTCGATGATGGAATCGGCGGGCGGGCAGCGCAGGGCGCCCATGGCGACTTCCAGGTGCGAGTCGAGATTCCAGGCGTCGTGTTTGTCGAGTTCATCCTGAAGTTTGCTTTGTTCGGCAATCAGGGTCTCAAAATCGGCGTCTGCTTCGCCAAATTTGGCGTTGACTTCGTCGTAGCGCGCGAGCATGGTCACGATGGGTTGGACGGCCTCGCGGATGGTTTCGATGACGGTTTTTTGCGGGGTCAGTTCGGGTTCCTGTGGCAGGTAGCCAACGCTGTAGCCCTTGCTCATGGCGATTTCGCCGACATAGTCCTGGTCGATTCCGGCGATGATGCGCAGCAGGGTGGATTTTCCGGCGCCGTTCAGGCCGAGTACGCCGATTTTTGCGCCGTAGTAAAAGCCGAGTGAAATATCGCGCAGCACTTGTTTGCTGGGCGGGTGGATGCGTCCAACGCGCATCATGGAGTAGATGACTTGGGTATCTGAAGGCATGGGATTCTGGTTTTTAGTTTTTGAGTTCGTTTTCCAGCCCCGCTTCGTTGGGCAGAGGCAGGAACGTCATCAACAGTGGGTGTACGCGGCGGATTTCTTCCGCCATTTTTTGCGCCACGAGTCGGATGGAGAAGTGGGCGTTGGGCGCGCTGCGCAGCTGGCAAAAGGCGAAGGCTTCGCGCAGGTTGAACTGCGCCAGTACGCGCCGGTTGAATCCATTGGGGACGATGTACTGCGCCACCAGTGGATTTTCGGCGGCCAGTTTTTCGTAGGCGGCGGCGGCTGTTTCCATGGCGGCGCGATAGTCGGATTCAAAACCGGCTTCTGTTATGCGGCGCGGTACGACGTATCCCAGGCGGCAGGTCAGCGCTTGCGGGGTTTGCGTCATCATGCGGTGACGTTTAAATTCGGCGTAGGCGCCCTGATCCATGACCAGGTCAAAGGTGTATGAGGCGTATTCCATTTCGCGCAGAGGGATGTCGAAGCGGCCCATTCGCCCCAGCAGGGTGGCGGCCCATTGATGGCGCAGCGCTTCTGACGCGGTTTTGACCGTCTCCAGCGCCTGGGTGTAGTTCATGCCGCCGAAGCGGTACAAGGCCGCGGCCAGGATACGCTGCTCGCCATCGTGGCTGTAGTCTACCAGCTGGCAGTCTTTTGATGGACTTTCATCAGACGGGGCGCTGGCGGCGATGTGGGTTAATTCGGCGCTGGTTTCGCGCAGATAGGCGGCGGGTTCGGCGTATTTGACGAGGGTTGGAATTTCGGCCAGGGCGGCCTGTTTCATTTCCTCGCCAATTTGGCGCACTTCAGCCAGCGGGTGAGAGAGCAGTTTTCGCAGGGCGTTTTCGATGACGCGCCCGTTGGCGGTCATGCCCAGGTTGGCGAGCGAGGCGGCTGGCAGGAGAAAGCGGCAGGAGTCGACGTACTGTGAGCGGATGCGGCGGTCGTAGGCTTCATCGCTTTCATTGGCGCGGCGCGGTGATTGTTGGGTGACCTGTGTTTTGACGGGTTCGAGTGAGCGCAGGTAGCTATTAAAAAGCTGCTGCGCGGCGGCGCTGAAGCCCTCGCGCAGCGGTGAATTTTCCAGTTCGGGCGGGGTGGCAAAGTTTCCGGCGTCCCACTTTTGGTAGCGGGTTGATTTTTCGGTGTAGGAAGCCAGCCGGTTTGATTCAATCACCTCGACAGCCACCCGCGAAACATTTTCGAGCGCGATGTGTAAAACGGCGTGTTCGGCCACCGAGGCGTGGCCGTAGCCGACCACCCATTTTTCGTGAAATTGGGCGCTTTTTTCATCGCTCAGTTCAGCGGCGATTTGGCGAAAGGAAGCCGGGGAGCGGGAGGTTTTGGCAAAGGCAACGGCAATCGTTTCCGGGGCAAGCTGCCGTGAGGAAAGCAGGTAGATTTCGCGGCGCGGCATGAGAATTTATTTTTCCTGGGGGTCGCCAAACAGGATGACCAGAATATGTTGGTTGAGGAAGCGGGATGTTTCGTTTTGTCCGGCGCGCGGCGGGACGATTTGGCCGAGGGTGTAGCCGCCCGCCAGGGGCAGTTCCTCGCCGAGAATTTCTTGCAGGGCGCGGATTTCGGCGCCGGGGCGGGCCTCTAAAATCATCTGCCAGGCCGAGTCGACCAGCACCAGGCCGAAGACGGGTTTTGCGCCATCGAGCGCCAGCACTGCCTGTTGGGCGGCCTGGCGCGCGGCGTCTTCGCAGGCGCTGGGCGAAGCCATCATCAGGTAGACATCGGCGCCGTCACGCAGGGGCGCGTTCAGGCGGAAGCTGCCATCGGCTTCGACTCGCAGCGGGGCGCGCACCACCAATTCGGCTGAGTCGCTTTGTTCGTAGCCGAGCGGGTAGATGCGCGTCATGTAGTTGAGCGGTGGAAAGGCCCATTCGCGAGGCGGGTGGCCGAAGAGGCTGGCGTAGGCTTCGGAGGCCGGGTGCCCGTCCAGCGTGCGCAGCCAAAATCCGCGTGAACGGGTGACGCGGAAGTGATTGCCCACCGGGTGCCAGCCGTGCCCGTAGCCAACGCCCGCCTTGATATTTCCGCGCAAAAAGGCGGTCGCCATGCCGTCCGAGCCGCTTTGCACCCCGGCAATTTGATAGCTA
>JAVHNW010000212.1:0-2840 GCA_036169755.1 bacterium
CCGGTGCCGAGGCGGGTGCGCACAAAAATCAGGGCCGAGCTGACTTCTTCGATTTCAAACAGGCGGGTCAGGGCGGCGGTCTTGTCGCGCTCGTTGACCAGGTAATAGCGCTGTTCAATTGCGGCGACGGTCATTTGTTCGCGGGCAATTGTCACGGATTGCGGGCTGCGCATGTATTTTTCGGCCAGGCGGCGAATCGGCGCGGGGAGCGTGGCCGAAAAAAGGGCGGTCTGGCGCTCGGCGGGGGTGGCGGCCAGGATGGTTTCAATATCTTCGATGAAACCCATCGAAAGCATTTCATCGGCTTCGTCCAGCACGACGGTTTTGATTTCGCTCAAATCCAACGCGCCGCGATTAATCAAGTCGAGCAGGCGGCCAGGGGTGCCGACCACCACGTCCACGCCGCGGCGCAGCTGATTCATTTGCAGGCCGTAGGAGGAGCCGCCGTAAATGGCGGCCACGCGCGCGTGGCAAAACTGCCCCATGACGGTGACGGCGTCTGCAACTTGCAGGGCCAGTTCGCGGGTGGGGGCCATCACCAGCGCCTGAGGCGCGTGGTGGTTGGATTCTAATTTTTGTAAAATGGGGAGGGCGAAGGCGGCGGTTTTTCCGGTGCCGGTCTGGGCCTGGCCGATGACGTCAACACCGGTCAGCATCAGCGGAATCATGCCCGCCTGAATGGGGGTCGGTTCGCTGTAGCCGAGCGAAACGATGGCCTGCTCCAGTTCGGGGCGCAGGTTGAGTGCAGTAAATTCAGTTGTCATCAAAACTCCAATGGTTGCCGCCATGAGATTGCGCTCACGACAGACGAAATGAGGGGATGTTTTGATGACTCCGCTGAGATTCTTCCTGCACCGGCTGGCCCTCACGGGCGAACCGTCCCAAAGGTGATGCAACAAAAATGCCCGGGGTGGCCTCGGGCAATGCTGCGGATTTCTCAAAACAACGTCCCAATGCTCGCTCTTTTATTTCCAGAGCGGCGCGAGTATATCACAATTTTTTATTTTCGCCCGGTTTCCAGCCAGATTTGTCCACCATCGGTGGAGATGGAAATCCAGCCATTCTGGTCGGTGCGCAGCATGTTCTGGCCTGCAAGAAATTTCATCAGTTCTGGGGAGGGCAGGCCGGCGCTGTCGGCGGAGGCTACGCTGAGGATGTAGACCTGCGGCGAAAGCGTTGTCAGCCACTGAGGCGGGTTGGCGGGGCTGTAGCCGCTTTCGGCCAGCAGCAAAACGCTCACCGTTCCAATTTCACGGCCATTTTGCAGGCTTTTGAAGGCGTCAAAATCCACTCCCAGCGGCAAAACGGCGCGAAAGGTTCCCCATTCCAGCAGCCAGATGGCGCCGCGCGGCGAGGTGGCCAGTGTTCGCAGGATGGCGCCCTGGCCCAGGTCGAGCTGTGTCCCGGCTTCGGCGCGTTGAATGGAAATGCCGCGCCCGTTGAGCAGGGTGTCCAGCTGTCGGGAGGAATAGGAAGCCTGTGGATTTCCGCTCCATAAAACCAGGCGCGGCGGCATGCGTTCCACCAGCCCGTTTAGCGCGGCGATTTCATTTTCTTGCGTAGAGCCGATAATCAGCGCATCGAGTTTTCGATTGAATGGGGAGACTCGCCGCCCGATACCATCGGAAAGGCGAGGCAGGCTGGGCCCGCCGTTGAGTAGAATTTGTCCACCGCTGGGGGTTTGCACCAAAATGGCGCTGCCGGTGCCCACGTCTAAAAATGTCAGCCGCAGCAGGCCGTCGGGGACGGCGAGCGCGGCGCGTCCGCTGAGCGCGGCCAGCGTAATCAGCGCTGAAAAAATCATCGCCGGGCGGAGGGCAGGTTTCAGCGCGGCGCGGGTTGCTGCTCCGGCAAGAGTCAGCCCAATCAGCAGGGCGTAGTACAGGATGACGGCCAGTGTGGCAAATTCGCCCAAATCCAGCGTGATGACGCCGTTGGGAATTTGGTTGAAGGCTTCCACCATGCGGATGGTGTAGGCGGGAAATGGCAGGGTGAGGTAGGCCAGCGCCTGTCCCAGTGGAAAATAGATTCGGCTGGTGAGCGCGGCCAGCCCGCCGAGAATCATAATCGGAGGCTGGGCGGGCAAAATCAGCGGGTTGATGAGCAGGGAAACCAGCGAGAGGCGTTTGAAGTGGTAAACCATCACCGGCAGGGTGGTGATTTGCGCGGCGAGCGTCAGCAGGAGAAAATCGGAGAGCGGCCCGCTCAGTTTTTCCACGATTTCGAGCGAGACGATGCGGCGCAACATAGCGGCGAGCCGTTCTTGCATGGGTTGGGCGTACAGCACCAGGCCGAGGGTGGCGGCGAAGGAAAGTTGAAATCCTACGTCGCCCAAAATGAGCGGATTAATCAGCGCCATGCCCAGGGCAACCATCAGCAGGGTGTTGAGGGCGAAGTTGCGCCGTCCGACCAGCGCCGCCAGGATGGAGAGCGTTCCCATGATGGCCGCGCGCACCACGGAAGCGTCTGCGCCGACCAGCAGTGTGTAGCCAGCAATGGCGAGTATGGAGAGGAGCGCGCCCCAGCGCTTGCCAAAGATGCGGCTGAAAAGTGTCAGAAAGACGGCGGCGATGATGGCGATGTTGAAGCCGGAAATGGCGATGATGTGCGAGGTGCCTGTGTTTTTGAAGGCTTCGGTCAGGGCGGGGGACATGCCGCGGTCGGCGCCGAGCAAAATCCCAGCCATGAGCGAGGCTTCCGGGTCGGGAAAGAGGCGATAGACGCGTTGAAGCAATCCTTTTTTTGCGCGAAAAAGCAGGGCGGTGAGGGCGTCGCCCTCTTTGAAGGGCAGCAGGGTGGCGCTGTAGACACTCATGATGGAGTGAATGCCCTGGCGCGCC
>JAVHNW010000213.1:0-2831 GCA_036169755.1 bacterium
GGACGCGACCCTGGCGCTCAACCTGCGCGCGCCCTTTCTGTGCGCCCAACAGGCCGCGCGCCGCATGACCGGCGGCGGATTAATTGTCAACATCAGTGATGTGGCCGCCGAAAAAACCTGGAGCAATTACCCGGCCTACACCGTCAGCAAAGCCGCGCTCGAAACGCTGACCAGAATTTTGGCGCGGGCATTGGCACCCGCAGGCACCCGCCGTGGGCAGGGCGCAGGCAGGGCGCTGGCCCCTGCCGTGCGTGTAAACGCCATCGCTCCGGGGCTGGCGCTGCCAGCCGAGTCGATGTCGGCTGAAGCCTGGCAAAAACTTGCCGGGCGGATTCCCTTGTCGCGCGCCGCATCGCCCGCCGAGCTGACTTCCGCCCTCGAATTTTTGCTCAAAAACGAGTATATTACCGGCCAGGTCATCCGCGTGGATGGCGGTTACTCGCTGATTTAACGAGGCGGACATGGCGGATTCTCTCTCTGAAAAATTACTCTCCGAAGGCGAGCGCGCGCTGACATTTTTTGCCGCGCTGAAGCCGGAACAATGGGACGCGCTGGTCTACACCGAAGGCAGTCAGTGGACGGTGCGCAGCGTGCTGGCGCATTTTGTCACCGCCGAGCGCGGCTTTCTAAAAATTTTTGCCGATGTTTTGGCGGGCGGCCCCGGCGCCAGCGATGATTTCGACATCAACCGCTACAACGCCAGCCAGCAGGCCAAAACTGCCACCCTGACCCCGGCAGAATTGATGGAAGGCTTTCGCCTTACCCGCGCCGAAATGGCCGCTTTTGCTGCCGGGTTGAGCGAGACCGACCTGCAAAAGCAGGGCCGCCACCCCGCGCTGGGAATTTCCACGCTGGGCGAAATGTTGAAACTGGTTTATCTGCACAATTCCATGCACTTCCGCGATTTAAAAAAGGCGCTGAGATGATTTTGCGCCAAGCGCGCCGGAAGCGGATTTTTTCGCAATGAAGAATTTTCCGTTCACGCTTCATTTTTTGCTTTCCTACCTGCTCGGTTTTGCGCTGGCGCATTATTTGGGCGCGCCGCTTTCTCTGGCCGCCCTGGGTTTGGGGCTGGCCTGGCTGATGAGTTTTCTGGGCGCGGCGGTCTGGCTGGAGGACGCTTTTCGCAACCCGGCGCAGCCCTTCCGCGAGGACGACACGCTCGCAGAACGCCTGCAAACCCGTCAGCGCCGCCTGCTGGCTGGCCTGGCCGCGTTGACCCTGGCCGCCGCGCTCACCGTGACGATGGCCGCCCTGCACCTGCTCAGCGTGACGGCGTTGATTTTGATGGCGCTCAGCGCAGTTACGCTGCTCGCGCCGATTGTTCCCCCCGTCCGCCTGGCAAATCGCGGCCTGGGCGAGTTCGCCCTGGCGCTGGCCGCCGCCGATTTAACCCCTGCCCTGGCATTCACGCTACAAAATGGCAGCCTTCATCGCCTGCTGGCCGCCTATATTTTTCCGCTCACATTTTTGGCGCTGGCATATTTTTTCGCCCTCACCTTCCCTGCGTTGGCGCATGACCAAAAATATGGCCGCCAAACTTTTCTGGCGCGTTTTGGCTGGGAGATTGCCGTTCCCGCGCACAATGGTTTTCTTGCCGCCGCCTACCTTTTGCTGGCCGCCGCCCCGTTTTTCGGCATCCCTTTTGGCCTGATTTGGCCTGGCTTGCTGACTCTGCCGCTGGCCGCCCTGCAAATTTATCAATTTTTGCGCCTGGAAAACGGCGAAAAACCGCTTTGGCCGCTTTTAACCCTCAACGCCGCCGCCATCCTCGACCTGACCACCTATCTGCTGGCGTTTACGCTTTGGCTGCGTTAAGCCGCGAATAACCCGATGGATTTCTGGCGATTGACAACCAAAAACTGGACAGCCCATGCCTGAATTTCTCACCCTCCTGCCCCCCGACTCTGCCCGCGAAAAATGGCTGGCGAAAATTTCCCCGCTGAACGAGGCCTCCGTTGTGGAAGCCTCGTCCGCCCTGGGGCGCGTCACCGCCGAGGATCTTTTCGCCCCCCATCCGCTCCCGGCCTTTCCGCGCTCGACGGTGGACGGCTACGCCGTGCGCGCCCGCGACACGTTTGGCGCCTCCGACAGCCTGCCCGGCTACCTGGCTCTGATTGGCGAAGTGCCGATGGGCGCCGCCCCCGCGTTTGAGATTCAGTCCGGCCAATGCGCCCTGATTCACACTGGCGGCATGATTCCATCCGGCGCGGATGCCGCCCTGATGTTGGAATATAGCCAGCCGCTGGGCGCAGAAATCGAAGTACTCAAATCGGTTGCCGATGGCGAAAACATCCTGCGCGTGGGCGAAGATGTCGCCGCCGGTCAGCTTGTCTTGCCGCGCGGCGTCCGCCTGCGCCCGGCAGAAATTGGCGGGCTGATGGCGCTTGGCATTCAGCGGGTGAAGGTTATCCGCGCGCCGCGCGTGGGCCTGCTTTCCAGCGGCGATGAAATCATCCCGCCCGCGCAAACTCCGCTGCCGGGGCAGGTACGCGACATCAACGCCTACACCCTGGCGGCGCTGGTCAGCAAAAACGGCGGCGAAGCGCTTCAGTATGGCATTATCGGCGATGATTTCGCCGCTTTGCAGCGCGCCGCCGCCCTGGCCCTGGCCGAATGTGATGTGCTGATGATTACCGCCGGGTCTTCGGCCTCGACCCGCGACATGACCGCCGATGTCATCAATACCCTCGGCGCGCCAGGAGTCATGGTTCACGGCCTGAATACCCGCCCCGGCAAACCGACCATTTTGGGCGTTTGCAGTGGAAAAGCGGTGATTGGGCTGCCCGGCAACCCGGTCAGCGCGCTGGTAAATGGTTATATGATGGTCG
>JAVHNW010000214.1:0-2826 GCA_036169755.1 bacterium
TTTCTTCGAGGCGGATTAAATCGGCGATGCGTTTGGCGCGGGCTTCGGGGGGCAGGTTTTTGATGGTTTTATCGGTCAGCACCAGCATCTGAATTCTTTCGCTGATTTCGCCGCGCCGAATTTCATCAACATAGCCGCCCATGTTGGCAATCATGATGGTCAGATAAACACCCACGACAACCGTAAAAAGCAGAGTCACCAGGCGCACGCCGGTATATTTGGCAACACGAGTCAGGGCGCCAAAACGGGATGGTTTGGGAGCAGGCGAAGGTTGGAGCGTTTCAGTCATTGCGCTCTCCTATAAAAGTGAAAGTTGCCCGGCAGGAAAGTTTGACCTTCCCTGCCGGGCAAGACAAGACGATAGAGATGCTTACGGGGCGGTTACAAATTCGAAGCTGGCGAAGGTGGGAATGCTGACCACATTCGAGGAAACAGCAACTTCGATTTTGTTGGAACCAGCCTCAAGGCCCTTGGTCACATCAGCGCCAAGCACGACCTGGTATTTGCCGTCTTCGACCAGGGTGGCTTCGCCGGTGGCAACCAGCACGTTTTGGGCGTTGAAGACCAGGTACTTGACGCCAGCGATTTCAGCGGCGGGGTACGGGGCATCCGCGTAGCTCACCAAAACATCAAAGGTGGCTTCGCCGCCAATGGTAACCTGCCCAGCGCCGTCCACCAGCACGGTCGCCAGTTTGGGTTCGCCAAAGCCAGCCCATTTGTCGGCGGGGTCAACAAAGTCGGGGTTGCGGGTCAGGGTCAGAGTGCTTTCGACCGGGAAGACTTTGTCGAGGATGAAGGGGCCGGTGCCGAGCCAGAAGTGATTGTGCACACCGAAGAAGGTTTGCAGGTTGACGAAGCGCGCCTTGGCCTCATCGGCGGTCACGTACTGGCCGAGAGTCGGTTCGTAGGGGATGAATCCGCTGGCAGCGTCATTCGCCAGGTAGCTGCTGAGGATATCCAGGCTGGGGCCAGCCACGAAGGACATCCACTCGACCTGATTGGCTTCGGCCTTGCCAGAGGAGAAAGCGAGTTTGTTGTCAGTCTCGGCCTGAATGCCCAGGGCCAGGTTGTGCCAGGGGGCCTGGCCGTAGGAATAGACCGGCCACCAGGTGCTAATCATCGTTTCGGCATCGAGCAGATAGAAATCATCGTAGGTTTCGATGACGAGCGGGTCAGTGGAGACGACCTTGACACCCTTGAAGTGCGACAGGTAGCTGTCCACATTGGAGGCGGCGTTTTCATCGTAGATGGCGCTGCCCAGTTTGCCGTTGTCGAAAGTCATAATCATGCCCATGATAAAGTCGCCCATGGTTAGCGGAGAACCATCGTGCCACTTGACGGTGCTGAACAAATCCGCCGGGTAGTAGACGGTGGTTTTGGACAACGCGGTGGAGTAGTCGCGCGAGGCGATACCAAAGGCTTCGCCGCCCTTGAGGACGGAAACCGTGTCTTTGGCAAAGCCCAGCAGCGCGGCAGCCTGCTCTTCAGCGGCGGCGGCTTTGATTTCTTCCACCTTGGCGGTCACGGCGGCCTTGGCGTCTTCCGATTCGAAGGCCGGGGCAACATCTACTGCGGCGCCGACAACTTCGGTGTATTTGGCGGCGTAGTCAGTGACAAATTGCACCAGAGCGGCGTCATCCAGCGTGGCAAGATCCAGCGCGCCAGCCAGGGCAGCAGCCTGGGTTTCAAAATCAGCCACTTTGGCGGCAATCGCTTTGGCTTCGCCCACGGTGATGAATTTCTGGGTATTGGCGTCCCAATCCGCCCAGGCGTCATCGGGGACGGTGATTTCGGGCTGGAATTTCAGGTCAACCCAGTCGAGGCTCTTGGTGATGGGCAAACCTTCTTTGGCAACCACCTCGGCCTTTTCGATGCGCTGCGGCCAGACGAGGCCCGTGTAGGGGTCAGGCATGGCAGCCACGTCACCGGTGGCGCGAATGGCGGAAGAATCAGAGATGAAGTTGGAGCCGTTGATGGGGTTCCAGGGTTCGGTCAAAATACCCGACATGGCGATGCGCATTTCGCCGCCTTCTTTGTCGGTGAAGCGCAGGGTGTAGGGCCACAGGCGCGAACCGGAAATGCCACCCGCCAGGTCATAGGCCAGTTTGACATTGGCTTTGAAGGGGCTGAAGGCCTGCTGATCCACCAGCCAGACGCGGACGGAATCTTGCATGGAAAGTTCCATCGCCTGGCGGAATTGCTGGCCGCGCTCGTCCATGTCTTTGAAATTGCTGTTCCAGAGTTTCTCAGAAACGGCAAAAAACTCTTCGCTGGGAGCGTAGGCCTGCCACAAGGGGGAGCCGCTGCCCAGGTTGGAGTAGAAGTAGGCAAAGTTGGTGGCGTCATCGCGCGAAACAGCGGTGGTAATCCAGCCGCCGGTGTAGACATTCCACTGGCCGTCGGTGGGGTTGCTGCGATTCCAAATGGGAGAAGCGTCAGCGCGGCTTTTGTACTGGCGGTCAACGGTGAAACCGGCGTCTTCGAGCAGACCGGAAACATAATCACCAATCGGCTTGCGCTCATCTTCAATACGGATGATGAAGATGATGGTGACAGGTTTGCCATCGAACATCCACTTGCCATCTGTGCCCAGGGTCGCGCCGTTGGCTTCCATTTCAGCGGCGATGGTGGCTTTGGCCGCATCCGCATTGAAAGCATATTTGGCTTCCAGGGCGCGGGCGGTATCCACGTAGCGGGCATAGTCGGGGAAGGCCGAGTTGAGCGGCAGCAGTTTGGGGATGGCCAAACCGCCGTAGACTTCCTGGACGATGTAATTGCGGTCAATCAGCTGGTTCATCGCCTCGCGGATTTTGGCATCACCAAACG
>JAVHNW010000215.1:0-13972 GCA_036169755.1 bacterium
AGCAGGATGGCGTTCATGGGCTGAGTTTATCATGGAGGTGGTATCATCGGGCATCTTTTCAAAGGAGCCTTATGTTTAAACCCATTCGCTGGAAGAATTTTCCGAGAGATTTTCTCGTGATGCAGTTTGGGCTGGGGTTGTTTGGTTTTGCGATTGCCGCCATGATTCGCGCCAATTTGGGGACGAGCGCCTGGGCGGTGCTGGAAGTGGCGCTGGCGCAGCGGCTGCGCCTGACGCCTGGCACGATGATGGTGCTAATGGGCGCGCTGGTGCTGACAGGTGATTTTTTGCTGCGCGAACAAATTGGCTGGGGGACGCTGGCAAATATGCTTTGCATTGGCCCCTGGGAGGATTTGGCGCTTTGGCTGATTCCCTCGGTGAAAAGCAATTTGCCGCTGCAGGCCGGAATGCTGCTGGCGGCGATTGCCGTCATGGGGCTGGCGAGCGCCATCTACATCGGGGTGAACGCGGGCGCCGGGCCGCGCGACAGCCTGATGCTGGCGATTAAACGCACGACGGGGGTCAGCATCCGCGTGGCGCGCGGGGCGATTGAGGTGACGGTGGTGACGCTGGGCTGGTTATTGGGCGGCCCGGCGGGCGTTGGAACGGTGATTTTTGCGCTGCTGATTGGGACTTTTGTGCAGTGGGGTTTTAAACTGCTGAAGGTGGAGCCGCACCGGGAATGAAATTGCCCGAATCGGGCCAGGCTTCAAAAAGGTATAATGGGGAAAATATTCACTTTTAAGGAGCCTTCATGTCCAACGTCCACGAATCGCAGCACCCGCTGGTCAGGCACAAACTCAGCCGCCTGCGCGACAAAGACACCAACCCCAAAAAATTCCGTGAGCTGGTGCAGGAAATCGCCTGCCTGCTGGCCTACGAAGCCACCGCCGATTTGGCCCTAACGCCGCGCGCCGTGCAAACCCCGCTGGCGGCCATGACTGGTTACGATCTGCAGGAAAAAATTGGGCTGGTGCCCATTTTGCGCGCCGGGCTGGGCATGGTGGAAGGCATTTGGGAATTGATGCCGGGCGCCGAAGTCTGGCACATCGGCCTGTACCGCGATGAAAAAACCCTGCACCCGGTGGAATATTACAACAAACTGCCGCTGGAGCCGACCGTTTCGGTCTGCCTGATTCTCGACCCGATGCTGGCGACCGGCGGTTCGGCCACCGCCACCGTGGAAGTGCTCAAACGCTGGGGCGTCAAAAAAATCAAATTTGTTGGGCTCATCGGCGCGCCGGAAGGAATCGCCCGGATGCAGGCCGAACACCCAGACGTGCCAATTTATCTGGCGGCGATTGACGACCATCTCAACGAAAAAGGATACATCGTTCCTGGGCTGGGAGACGCCGGCGACAGACAATTCGGTACCGCCTGAGAAAGTCAACAGGGCAGACGTCTAACGGCGCTGCCCTGTTTTTGTACACGAACCATGAAAAATTTGTGGGAATTTTTTCAAGACATTTTCTGCACATCCGTTCAGCGGCGCAAAAAACGGCTGGAACAGGTTGCCAACAGCGTGGCAGATAGTTCCAGCGCAGCGCTCATCACCGACCGGCGCGGCGTGATTCGCTACGTCAATGCCGCTTTTTGCGCGCAAAGCGGCTTCAGCCAGGCCGAACTGCTGAGAACAAACGCGCAGACTTTACTGGCCCAGGCGTTCACCCCACAGACCAAAACTAAACTTCTGAAAGCGTTTGAGACGGGCAGCACCTGGCAGGGGGAATTATCCATCACGCGAAAAAACGGCAGCCCAGGCTGGCAGGAAGCCCTGCTGCTGCCCGTTTTTCACCAAAACGAAGTGGAATTTTTCCTGGCAATTGGCAAAGACCTGAGCGAATACAAAGCCAGCCAGGCCGCCTTGCAGCGCCGTGTCGAAGAATTGGCGCTGGTTAACGCCATCAGCCTGGCCGCCGCCTCGCAATTGGAAATCGAGGCGCTGACGAATTTGGTCGGGCGGCGTCTGGAAGAAGCTTTCCACGTCAAATCCGTTTTTGTTGCCCTGTATGACTCCCAAAAACAAGTCATCACCTCTCCTTATTGGAGCATAGACCACGAAAAAATGGAAGCGCCGCCGCTTCCCTACGGGCAGGGGCTGACTTCCGTGGTCATTCAGCGGCGCGAAATGCTGTTAATTGATCACGATTTTGAACAGCTTGCGCCACAAATGGGCGCCAAATTGATCTTCGCCGAAGTGAAGGGGCTGCCCAAAACCTGGCTGGGAGTTCCGGTTCAGGTGGGGCAGGATGTGCTGGGGGTCATCAGCCTGCAAGATTATGAGCGCGAACACGCCTTCAGCGCCGATGACATTCGCCTGCTGACAACGATTGCCGCCAATTTTGGAATTGCCATTCACAACGCATCTCTTTTTCACGCGGCGCAGGAAGAAATCGCTCACCGCAAACAGGATCAGGATGACCTGCGCCGTCAGACCGAGCAGTTGGCGTTTTTTTATCAAATCAGCAAAGACATTTCCTCCAACCTGGAACTGGAAGAAGTATTAGGCAGCCTGCTAAAAAAATGCCGCCAAATTTTGCCGTTGGACGTTTTTTATGTCGCTCTTTATGACGCCAAAACACAAATTATTCACCATCCCCTGTTTTTTGATAAAAATAAACTCAAAAACATCCCCGCACGCGATTTGCACGCCACGCCGGGTTTAAGCGGCGAAATCATCTTCAACCGCAAGACGCTGTACCTGCCCGACACCCAACAGCCAGAAATTGTTCAACAATACCAAATCATCCACTCCGGCGGTGAGGGCAGCCGCTCGTTTGTCGGCGTTCCAATGATTGCCCGTGAGCAGATTATTGGCGTGCTTTCCATACAATCCTATCAACCCAATCGCTACACGACAGAGCAAATTCAACTGCTGGAAGCGATTGCTTCCCAGGCCGCCATCGCCATCGAAAACAGCCAGATCTACGAAAAAACCCGCGCCGAGGCGCTCGCGCGGCGCCAGGCGCAGGAAAATTTGCAGGAAACCAATCAGGCGCTGCAAAGCCAAATTCACACAATTGAAGCCATCCAGGACGAATTGCGCGAGCAAGCCATCCGCGATCCGTTAACCAGTCTGTACAACCGCCGCTATCTGAACCAAAGTTTCAGCCAAAAATTAAAGACCGCCGAGCGCAAATCCACCCCTTTAAGCGTCATCATGTTCGATATTGACCACTTCAAGTCCTTCAATGACGCCTACGGCCATCTGATTGGCGACCAATTACTCATAGAACTGGGAAAATTATTGCGCCAGCACACCCGCTCGAGCGACATTGCCTGCCGCTACGGCGGAGAGGAATTTCTGGTGCTGCTGCCAAATACCTCGCTGACAATTGCCGCGCGCCGCGCCGAGGAATTTCGCCAAAAGTTCGCCGGGCTGAGGCTGGAAGCGGACGGGAAAACCATCAGCACCACCATTTCGCTGGGCGTGGTGGCCTTCCCTGAACATGCCCAAACGCCCGAAGGATTAATTGTCCAGGCCGATCAGGCCATGTATTCGGCCAAACAGGCCGGGCGCAACCGCGTTTTCATTTGGCGCGCCTGAAAGCCGCTAGGCCGCCTTGGCCTGATTCCACAGAGCATCCCATTCGTCCAGCGTCAGCGCCTTCAGCGGGCGATTTTGCTGGCGGGCCGCCTGCTCCATCACAGCGAAGCGCCGCCGAAACTTTTGGTTGGCGACGCGCAGAGTCGCTTCCGCGTCCAGGCCGCGCCAGCGCGCCAGGTTGACCAGCGCAAAAAACAAGTCGCCGATTTCTTCCTCAACCTGCGCGGGGGTTTGCGCCGTGCGCACTTCTTCCATTTCTTCCAACACTTTTTGACGCACGCCGTCTTCGCTCGGCCAGTCAAAGCCGACACGCGCGGCGCGGTCTTGTATTTCCTGCGCCAGCGCGAGGGCGGGCAGGGCGGCAGGCAGGCCGTCGAGCATCCCTTTTTCCGATTCGCCCCTGGCGCGGCGTTCATCCGCTTTGAGCGTTTCCCAGTTGCTGAGCACCTGGCTCACGCCGCTGACTTCTGTTTCGCCGAAAACGTGCGGGTGGCGGCGAATAATTTTGTCATAAATGCCCTTGATGGTTTCGGACATGGTAAATTCGCCATTTTCAAAGGCGATTTGGGCATTAAGGACGATTTGCAAGAGCAGGTCGCCAAATTCTTCGCGCATCTTGGCCGGGTCGCCAGAGTCAAGCGCGTCCAGGGTTTCGTAGGCTTCTTCCAGCAGGTGTTTGCGCAGGGTGGTGTGGGTTTGTTCGCGGTCCCAGGGGCAGCCATCGGGCGCGCGCAAGTGGGCGATGATTTCCTGGAAGGATTCAAAGGCGTAGCCGCCGGGCAGAGGTGCAACGTAGAGGGCGCAATCTGGTCTGGGAGGAATTTGCCAGGATTGCAGGGAAAAGGCGCGGGATGGGCTTTTGGGGAGCATCCACATCAGCGGGTGGGAGGCCGGGTAAACGGGGGAGAGCAGGCGGCGGGCCTGTTCTTCCAGCGAAGAGTTCCACTGGCCGAGAATCAGGGTGGCGTTCTCCGGCGAAAAAGGCGGCATGTGGGCCTCCGTCAGCGTTTCAATGGAAAGCAGGTTGAGGCGCTGCGTGGCCTGTTCGGGCAGGGTGTTGAGTAGTTCGGGTAAATTGGCGGCAAAAAGGCGCATGGGAATTCCTGATGATACGAAAAAACGCGAGGAACGCAGAGTTTCCTCCGCGTTCCTCGCGTTCTATGCGGGGAAAGTGGCTAAAGCCAGGATTAGCGTTTGGTGTAGGTTGGGGCTTTGCGAGCGCGCTTGAGGCCGGGTTTTTTGCGTTCCTTGATGCGGGCATCACGGGTAAGCAAACCTGCCTTGCGCATGGCGGAGTTCCACTCAATGTTCATTTTCACCAGAGCGCGGGCGAGGCCCATTTTGACGGAGTCGGTCTGGCCGGTGACGCCGCCGCCAGTGGCGACAACGCTGATGTCGTAGGATTCGCGGGCTTCGCCGACGGCTTCAAGCGAGCGCAGTATCTCGCGCATGTCGCCTTCGCGGGTGAAATAATCGGCGGCTTCTTTGTTGTTGACAACAAATTTTCCGCTGCCGCTCATCACACGCACGCGGGCGGTGCTTTCTTTGCGGCGGCCAATGCCTTCATAATATTGAGCCATAAGTTCTTTGCTCCTTTATTCTTTCACCTGAGCAGAATGGGGATGTTCAGCGCCGCCATAAATTTTCAAGCGCTTGATGATGTGGCGGCCCATTTTGTTATGCGGCAACATCCCCCAAACGGCGGCGCGGATGACGCGGTCGGGCCGCTGTTTGAGCTGGTCGCGCAGAGAAATTGTTTTGAGTCCACCCGGGAAGCCAGAATGATGGTGGTACATTTTGTCATTCAGGCGGTCACCGGTAACGGTGATGTGGGCGGCGTTGATGACGACCACATAATCGCCCATGGCAACGCCCGGGGTAAAGGTGGGTTTATGTTTGCCGAGCAAAAGCGCGGCAATTTGGCTGGTTAAACGTCCCAGCGTGAGGCCAGCGGCGTCAATCAGCACCCATTTTGAGTCGATTTCAGCGGCTTTGGGGTAATACGATTTGTACACGGTCGTCTCTCCACTTACAGACATAGTTGCGAATTAGGCCAAATCATCTGGATACTGTACTTCAAGCAAGGTCAAGCCATGAGCGGGGGCCAGCCCTGCGGGGACAGGGACGGAACCTGGGCTGTGAATGGCGCGGGAAAAATCATCCAAAGATATTTTTCCCTGCGCGGCGCTCACTTGAAGAAAGACCATACGACGTACCATGCGGTACAGAAAAGCATTTGCGCTCACTTCAAATTGCCAGGATATCTGGTCAATTTTGCGCCATGCGGATTGGAAAACATTTCGCTGGGTGCCGCCTGCGGGCCGGGGCGGGGTGCCGAAAGCGGCGAAGTCATGCGAACCAATCAACAGAGGCGCGGCGCGGAAGAGGAGTTCATCCGAAAGCGAGGGCCAAATCCGCCAGGAAAAGCGTTCACGCAACGGGTCGCGCTGAGGCTGGCAAAACAGGCTGTAACGGTACCTGCGCGAGATGGCGTCGAAGCGCGGGTGAAAGTCTGAGCGGACTGTCTGCACCTGGCTGACGGCCATCGCTGGCGGCAGGTGACTGTTGAGGGCGCGGAGTAGTTCTGCCGGGGTGTGGTCCCAAGCCAGGTCACACACGGCAACCTGACCAGCGGCGTGAACGCCGCTATCGGTGCGCCCAGCCAGCAGAATGGTTTTTCCCTGCCAGCCCAGTCGGCGCAAAGCGCTTTCTAGTTCACCTTGCGCAGTCCTGCCGTTTGCCTGCCGTTGGCTTCCGAGAAATTCGGTGCCGTCGTAAGCAAAGATGATTTGGTAACGTGCCATTGGAAGGTAGAAGGATGGGAGATGATTTACTTGACATCGCTCATCGTTCTGCGCTCCATTTTTTACTCTTCGACCAGTTCGAGCAGCACCATTTCGGCGGCGTCGCCCTGGCGAGGGCCAAGTTTGAACATGCGGGTATAGCCGCCGGGGCGTTCCGCAAAGCGAGGGGCAATTTCTTCAAAGAGTTTTTTGATGATGTCTTTGCCGCCGCCCAATTTGGCTTCGGCCAGGCGCAGTGCGTTGACGCGCACCGGGGCCTCGGCCTTGGCCGAGTTGCGCGCCAGGGTGATCATGCGCTCGGCTTCGCCACGAATGGCATCGGCTTTGGCGCGCGTGGTGGTGATGCGCTCATAGGTAAAGAGCTGCTTGATTAGATTACGGCGCAGGGCAATCCGCGCGCCTTTGCTACGCCCAAGTTTGTAACCTGCTACTTGATGTCGCATTTCAACTTACTCCGCATTGGTTGTTTGGTCGCGCAAAAAGCCTTTTTCGCGCATTTTTTGTCGCAATTCATCCAGGCTTTTCTCGCCAAAATTGCGAATGGACATTACGGCTTGCTCACCTTTTTCGAGCAAGTCCAAGACATCGCCAACGGTGGTGATGCCGGTACGCTTGAGGGAATTGAAGACGCGCACCGACAGGTCCAACGCTTCAACCGGGGTTTCCGCCATCTCGCTGCTCAGACGGGTGCCGGAGCTTTCTTTCTCGATGGTGATTGTCAGGGTTTCTTCGCTGATACCAGCCACAAAGCGCAGGTGCTCCATCAAGATTTTGGCTGCAGTTGAGAGCGCTCGCTCTGGGGCGACAGTGCCATCTGTCCAAATTTCGAGCATCAAGCGATCATAATTGGCGCTTTGGCCCACGCGAGCGTTGGAAACTTCCCAATTGACGCGTTTGACGGGGCTGAAGATGGCATCCACGGGTAATTCGCCAATCGGCAGGTGCCCAGCGCGATCGTTGGATGGGGAGTAACCCCGGCCACGTTCCACGGTGAATTCCATATCCAGTTTGGTTTTTGGATTATCCACGGTGAAAAGGTAAAGATCGGGGTTAATAATCTCGATCTCGGAGGATGTGATAATATCCGCCGCAGTGACCATACCTTCGCCACGCACTTCGAGATGCATCCGGGATGAGTCAACGCCATTCAGCTTCAAACGCAGCTGTTTGACCTGGAGCATTACCTGAATAACATCTTCACGAACGCCAGCGATGTCGCTAAATTCGTGCAAAACATCAGAAATGCGGACCGACGTTACCGCCGCGCCTTCCAGTGAGGAAAGCAGCACACGCCGCAGAGCATTTCCTACCGTGTTGCCAAAGCCGCGTTCCAGCGGGCCAATGACAAACTTCCCGTAGTTTCGAGCTTCTGCCTCACGCTCGATCTTCGGCATGACCATATTCAATGTACCGGTCACAGTTCACCTCTCCCTTGTTGAGAAAAACGGCAAAAACCGTTCACAGTCGCAAGGACTGCCGAAGCGCCTTAGCGCGAGTAGTACTCGACGATAAGCTGTTCGTTCAGATTGCCGTCAATTTCAGCGCGCTCGGGCAGGCGCTGTACCGCGCCGGACATATCTTTTACATCACGATTCAGCCAGGCCGGGAAATTACGAGCTTCCGCAAGGGCGCCCAATTCTTTGAAGTACGTTGCATCGCGCGAACCTTCACGCACCTGAATTGAGTCGCCCGCTTCCAGGGTCATCGAGGAAACATTGGTGCGGCGCCCATTGACGGTGAAATGTCCGTGCGAAACCAACAAGCGGGCATGCGCCCGACTGGAGGCAAAACCAAGACGGTAAACGACGTTGTCCAGGCGGGATTCAAGAATTTGCAACAGGTTTAAGCCAGTCAGCCCGCGACGGGTAAGCGCAATTCCATAATAACGGCGGAATTGGCGCTCAAAGACGCCATATACTCGGCGCGCGCGCTGCTTGGCGCGCAATTGACGCGCGTAGTCGGATTCTCGTCCGGTGGCGCTGCGACTGCGGCCATGTCCGGCATTTTTGCCGTGCTGGCCGGGGGCGAAACTGCGCTGTTCAAAAGCGCACTTGGGTGAGAAACAGCGCTCACCCTTCAAAAATAATTTTTCACCTTCACGCCGGCAAAGTTTGCAAACCGGCCCAATATATTTTGCCATATTGTCTTACCTCTCCAACAACAAATTACACGCGGCGTTTCTTCGGAGGACGGCAGCCATTGTGCGGCACCGGGGTTTTATCCGAAATCGAGCGGACACGGACGCCCATAGTCTGGACGGCGCGAATGGCCGACTCGCGGCCAGGGCCAGGGCCAATCACAACCAGTTCCGCTTCCTGCAGTCCCATTTGCTGAGCGGCCTTGATGGCCTGTTCAGCGGCCAGGCGGGCGGCGAAAGGTGTGCTTTTGCGCGATCCCTTGAAGCCAGCCGAACCAGCCGAACCCCAGGCGACGGTGTTGCCACTGGTATCGGTAACCGTCACAATGGTGTTGTTGAACGAGGCAAAAACATGCACCTGCCCCGAAGATAACGTGCGCTTGACTTTTTTTGCTCCGCCCTGACGGCGTGCCTGTCGTACACTTTGTGCCATAGGTCTTTAGTTCCTCTCGCCAATCATTACTTCTTGCCACCGCGACGACGACCACGACCAGCCACAGTCTTCTTGGGACCTTTGCGGGTACGCGAGTTCGTGCGAGTGCGCTGTCCATGCACCGGTAAGTTGCGTCGATGCCGCATTCCACGGTAGCAGCCGATTTCAATCAGGCGCTTGATGTTGAGCTGTTCTTCGCGGCGCAAATCTCCTTCAACAACATAATGTTTGGAGATGTATTCGCGCAGAGCAGAAACTTCCGCTTCGCTCAAATCCTTGACCCGGATGTCAGGGTTCACCTTGGTCTCGGCCAAAATTTTATGAGCGCGCGTCAAACCTACCCCAAAGAGGTAGGTCAGGCCAATCTCAACGCGCTTATTGCGCGGGAGGTCAATACCTTCAATTCTCGCCATATTGTTTTACCCTTGTCGCTGTTTGTGCTTGGGATTTTCGCAGATGATGAACAATCTGCCACTGCGTTTAACGACTTTGCATTTTGCGCAACGTCTACGGATGGATGGTGAAACTTTCATAAGTGCCGTTCTCCTTGGAAATGACACGAAGTGTCGGTGCAATCAAACACTTGATTATACTCGTCTGTTGCTTTTTCGTCCAGAATAAAATAAGTTTCTGCGGGTCACAAGACAGTCAGGATGAGGGGGTCTCCTTCGGTTACGGCGACACTATGTTCGAAGTGCGCCGTGAGCGACCCATCAGCAGAAACAACCGTCCATTTATCTGGAAGAACTTTGGTGCGGTGAGTGCCAACCAGCACCATGGGTTCAAGCGCAATTACCATGCCAGGGCGAAGCAAAACGCCTGTTGCAGGCTTGCCATAATTGGGTACCTGCGGCCCTTCGTGCATGTTGCGGCCAACACCGTGACCCGTATATTCGCGAGTCACGTAAAAACCATGGCTTTCAACATATTGTTGTATCGCCGCGGAGACATCACCCGTATGGTTTCCTGCGCGCATTTGAGCAATTCCCTGCTGAAGGGCCTGTTCGGTCACGTCCAGCAGTTTTTGCGCGCGGGGGGAAATTTCGCCAACGCCAGCGCTAAAGGCCGAGTCGGCAACGTATCCATCCAGCAATGTGCCGCAATCCACCGAGACAAGGTCGCCTTCTTTGAGTTTTCGTCTGGCGTTGGGGATTCCATGCACCAGTTCCTCATTAATGCTGATTGTGGTGGAATTAGGAAACGGGGGGTACCCGTATCCTTTGAAGGGCGAAATCGCCCCGTGTTTTTTGAGCACTTCCTCGGCAGCCGCGTCGAGGTCGGCAGTTGAAACACCGGGCTGCAACAATTCACGAATCGCCGCATGTACACTGGCATTCACTCGTCCGGCCTCGCGCATGACTGCAATTTCTGCCGGGTTTTTCAAGGTAATTTGGCGATCCCATGACATGGTTTTTCTTTTTTTACCTGTTTTATTTCTTCAGCGCGGCAACCAGTTGAGCGGTAACTTGCTCGATTGGTTGAAAACCGTTGATTTCGGCCAGAGTCCCGCGGCTGCGATAATACTCAATCAGCGGGGATGTCTGGGTCATGTACACCTGGATGCGGTGGGTGACGGTTTCAGCCTTGTCGTCATCTCGCTGATAGAGTTCGGAGCCGTCAATATCGCAAACGCCAGATTTCTGAGGCGGGTTGAATTTTTGGTGAAAGATGTGACCGGATGCGCGGCAAGTCCAGCGCCCGGCTAACCGCTCAATCAACACCGATTCAGGGGCGGCGATGTACGGGACCAGGTTCACATGCCCGCCAAAATCTGTCAGCATTGTTTCCAGCGCGTCGGCCTGGGTCGGCGTCCGGGGGAAGCCATCCAAAATCGCGCCATTCTCGCAGTCAGGGCGCTCAAAGCGCTCTCGAATCATCGCAATCGTCACATCGTCTGGCACAAGTTCGCCTTTATTCATATAAGTTTGCGCCATCTTGCCCAATTCAGTACCGTTTTTTAAGTTTTCCCGGAAGATGTCTCCCGAAGAAATATGAGGCAGGCCAAGTTTTTCGGCCAGTACCTCCGCCTGCGTCCCTTTTCCCGCTCCGGGGGGACCCAACAGAACGACGTAGGTGGGCATGAGCGAAGTTCCTTCCTTTTCTTATAGTCTTGACAAGCCGGGCATTGCTGCCCGGCCTGTGTTTAGCGAACCAGGATGGAATCTTGATAGCCGTGCAATTTTAATTCTGCATCAATGACGGAGAAGGTGTCACGAACCACGCCGACCACAATCAGCAAGCCGGAGGAACTCGCCAGGAAGATGCCGGCGGATGAGCCACTTCCGATGCCCACCAGTAGCAGGCCTTGGTTGATGATGAAGGGCAGGATGGCAATCAGGCCCAAAAAGAGCGCGCCCGGCAGGGTAATGCGCCGCTGAACACGGCTTAGGTAATCTTGGGTGCGTTTGCCGCGCTCAACGCCAGGGATTTGTGCGCCAGAGCGTTTTAGATTTTCGCCATAATTTTGTTGCGAAAACAGAACATCGGTATAGAAGAAGGTGAAAGCCACGACCATCAGGAAGTACAGGACCCAGTACGTGGCCGAATTGGCGCTGAAGAGATTCTGCGTCTGTTGGGCCAGGTTTTTGACCGTCAGGTTGGTCGAGCTAATGAACCAGGCCGACAGGATGGAGGGGAACTGAAGGATGGCGCTGGCGAAGATGAGCGGAATCATGCCTGCCAGGTTGACCATCAACGGCATGGAGGCTTTGACCGGCATGGACATGCGGCTGCCGATACGCCGGCCAGGGTACATCACCGGAACGTTGCGGCGGCCCTGCTGAATGTAAACAATCGCCAAGATGGTGACGATGACAACCACCAGCATCAGCAGCAGCATAATCCACCAGGTGGATTTATCGTTGAAGATGTTCAGAATGTTATTGGGCATTTGCGCCACAATACCGGCAAAGATGACCAGTGAAAGGCCCTGGCCACGAATACCGTATTCTGAGATGAGTTCGCCAATCCAGATGGCAAACATCGTCCCGGCAATCATGCTGATGAGCGCGGTGGCCGAAGAAATGGCAACTTCGGGCGTGGTATTGAAGCTGAAATCAATCACCGGCTTTCCAAGTGCGGTCGAGCTAATGGCAACTTGGTTGAAGATGTTAATTTGCCCGATGGCTGAAAGCGCCGCCATCGGTACAGCCAGGTAGTACGTCCACTTTTCCATCCACTTGCGACCTTCTGTGGGGTCATCTTCCATGCGCTTTTGCAGCGAGGGAATAATCGGCACCATCAGTTGCAAGATGATTTGAGCGGTGATGTACGGATAAACACCCATCGAAAGAATGGAGAAATTGGAAATCGTACCACCTGAAAGCAGGTTCAAAAATTGGACAAAGTTCCCCTGCTGATTGATGAACTGCTTCATTTGAGCGAGAGCGGCTACGTCAATTCCCGGCACGGGCAAATTGGCAGCCAGCCGGTAAATTGCCAGCAACCCAAGGGTTACCAGCAACATACGGCGAATATCGTCCGATTTCCACAGGTAGCGCCAGGCTGTCCAGGTGGTTTTCATCACAGCTCCTTACGCCAGGATTTCTACAGAACCACCGGCGGCTTCGATTTTGCTTTTCGCGCCGGCGCTGATGCGCTGTACGCGCACTTTCAGCGCAAAGGCCACTTCGCCGCGGCCCAAAATGACGACCGGGTTACGCGGGTCGCGCAACAAGTGTGCACCAGCCAGGGCTTCGGGGGTGACTTCTGCATTGGCCTTGAAGGCGGTGGATAACTGGTCAAGATTGACCTCGTTATATTCCACCGTATTCAGCGGGCTGAAGCCTTCGCCGCGCATAAAAGGCAGGCGGCGATAGAAAGGCAGGTTTCCGCCCTGGCGGTAGAGGTGACCGCCCTGACCAGAACGCGAGCCTTCGCCTTTGGTGCCCCGACCAGCGGTTTTACCCTGTCCGGCAGAGATACCACGGCCCACGCGCTTGCGGTCCTGTTTGGATCCCGGATTGGGGATTAAGTCATGGAGTTTCATGGAAATTTCCTACTCTTCAATCCGAACAAGATGGATGATTTTCGCGAGCATGCCGCGCAGCGCCGGGCTGTCAAGATGCTCAACGGTAAAGTTCATACGGCGCAAACCCAGCGCGTCTACAGTACGCTTTTGCGGGTATGGAAAGCCGATCGGGCTTTTGACCAGCGTAATGCGAATGGTTTTGTTTTCAACCTTTTTCTTAGCCATTCTTCTTCCGCCTTTCCCAGAATGGAGTCAATTCTTCCACTGGTTTGCCACGGCGAGCAGCTTCCTGGGCGGGGGACTTGAGCGAGTCGAGCGCATCAAAAGTAGCCATGACGCCGTTCAACACGTTGGAGCCGCCCAGCGACTTGGTAAGAATGTTGCGCACGCCAGCGGCTTCCAAAACGGCGCGAATTCCGCCACCCGCGATGACGCCGGTGCCGAGCGAGGCTGGTTTGAGTAAAACACGTGAGCCACCTACGCGACCAATCACCTCGTGGGGAATGGTCGTGCCCAGCAGATTGACCTCGCGCATGTCTTTGCGGGCATGTTCGCTGGCCTTGCGCATGGCATCGGGGACGGCATTGGCTTTACCAATGCCCATGCCAACTTTGCCGTGGTTGTCGCCGATGACGACGGTCACACGAAACTGGAAGCGGCGCCCGCCTTTGACAACTTTTGCAACGCGAGCAATTTCGATGACGCGCTCATCCAGTTCGGCCTGTTGTTCACTGTTAGTATTTTCGTAGTCCGACATTGTCGTTCTCCATCAGCCTTAGAATTCCAGGCCGCCTTCGCGAGCGCCGTCAGCGAGGGCCTTGACGCGGCCCATGTAGCGGAAACCGCCCCGGTCAAAAACAACCGTAGTGATTCCTTTGTTTTTGGCGCGTTCAGCCACCGCTTTACCAATCAGGTGGGCTTGTTGAGTCTTGTTAAGGCTGCCAGCCTGAGCGCGCAGTTCTTTGTCTACGGAAGATGCGGAAGCGAGGGTGCTTCCATCTACATCGTCAATCACCTGAACGTAGATTTCATTCAGGCTGCGGAAGACGCTGAGGCGGGGACGTTCGGGCGTGCCGAAAAC
>JAVHNW010000216.1:0-13930 GCA_036169755.1 bacterium
CAGCGCGCGAACGGTCGGCGCGGAAGAAGCGCTCAAAGACGCGCGGCAGCGCTTCTTCCGCAATGCCCACACCGTTATCACGCACGGTAAACTGCACAAAATTTTCACCCGGCTGCGCCGCAAGCGTGATTTCACCGCCGGGCGGGGTAAATTTGACGGCGTTGTGGATGAGATTAACCAGCACCTGTTCGATGCGCGAGACATCCGCCAGAACCAGAGGCAGGTCTGCCGGGCAATTGACGCGCAGGCTAAGCGCGGCGCGCTCGGCCTGCGCCTGCATACGCTCGGCGGCAGAATCCAGCAGCCGCGCGGGAGACGTTTTCGCCAGGTTGAGCGTGACCTGGCCCGATTCGATGCGCGAAAGGTCGAGCAGTTCGCTAGCCATTTGAGTCAGCGCGTCCACTTCGGCTTCGATACGTTGGAGGAAGCGCGGCGCAACAGCCGGATCATCCAGCGCGCCATCGCGCAGGGTTTCGGTGAGCGCTTTCAGCGAGGCGAGCGGGGTACGCAGTTCGTGCGACAGATTGGAAATAAAATCGCGCCGGATGGTTTCCAATTGGCGGACGCGGGTTAAATCCTGGGCCAAAAGCAAACTGCCGCCGGGATTGTCACGGTCGGGCAGGACGATCAGTTGAATGTACTGGCGGCGGGCGGTCAGTTCTACGGTTTCGCTTTGCGGATGGGCGGTTTTTACGCTCAGTCGCCAGGTTTCTGCCAGTTTATGATGCCGCAGCGCCTCGATGACGCTGTGGCCGGTGGCGGGCGCGAGGTCGAAAAGACGCTCGGCGGCGGGGTTGGCAAAGGTGACGCGCCCGGCAGAATCGGCGATGAAAACGCCATCCGTCATCTGGTCGAGCAGGGCGGCCAGGCGGTCATGGTCGGCCTGCAGGCTGAGTTTTTGGTTATGCTGAAGCGTGACCAGCGCGCGGACGGCGCCCGCCAGGGACTCCACGGCTGGGGCGGCAGAGTTAATCTCCAGCGAGGGCGTTTCTGCGCTGACGGCGCGCCGCAGGGCGCGGGCGTAGGAATCTACGGCGCGGCGCAGGGAAAGCCATCGCCAGGCCATCCACAGGGCGGCCATCAGCAAAACGACCATCAGCAAGCCGGTGAGCGTGTTCATCCTTCAAAACGATAGCCGCCGCCGCGCACGGTGACGATGCGCTGTGGCGCGGCGGGGTCACTTTCAATTTCTTGGCGCAGCCAGCGCACATGTACGTCCACCGTGCGGCTGTCGCCGATGTAATCCCAGCCCCAAACGCGCTCGAGGATGATTTCGCGGCTGAGCATTTGGCCGCGATGCTGCGCCAGGTAGAGCAGGAGTTCGTATTCTTTGGGTTTGAGCGCCAGCGGCGCGCCGTTGAACAAAACTTCGCGGCGGGTCAGGTTAATGTGCAAATTGCCGAAGGCAAGAATTTCGGCGGGCGCTTCGGCGGCAGATTGGATTTTTTGCAGTTCTTCACGCAGCAGGGCGGTGCGGCGCAGTTGGGCTTTGACTCGCGCCAGCAATTCGCGCATGGAAAAGGGTTTGGTCAGGTAATCATCGGCGCCGACTTCGAGGCCAACTACGCGGTCAATTTCATCATCGCGGGCGGTGAGCATGATGATGGGCGCGTTCATTTCACGGCGCAGGATTTTGCAAATTTCAAAACCGTCCAGGCCGGGCAGCATCAGGTCGAGCACCAGCAAATCGGGGCGCAGACGGCGGGCGGCTTCGAGGGCCAGACGGCCATCGCCGACGGCCTCCACCAGATAGCCTTGTTTTTGCAGGTTGTACAGCAGCGTTTCCTGCAGGGAAGGCTCATCTTCAACGACAAGAATGGTTTCGGACATGATTTGAAAATATACCACAGCCCAGCCTGCCAGGCCGTTAAGGAGCGGTTAAGAATTTCCGTCAGCGCGCCCGCAAGATACGTTAAAATAACAGCGTGACCAGCCAACTCGTTGACCCACTCACTGGAGCATTTACCCGCGCCCTGTTCAACACCCGCCTGCAAAATGAAGTGCAGCGGGCGCTGCGCTATGATACGCCGCTTTCCCTGTTAATGCTCGACCTGGATTATTTCAAGAGCATCAACGACGCCTTCGGCCATCAGCGCGGCGATGAGGCGCTGACCGGCGCCGTGGAACGCATTCACAGCCAGTTACGCGAATCAGACGAGGTCTTCCGCTACGGCGGCGATGAATTTGTGGCGCTGCTGCCACACACACCCAAAGACGAGGCGCAAACCATCGCCGAGCGCATTTTGTGCCAGATGACGGGCAGCCCGCTCAGCGGCGAGCCGCCGCTCTCGCTTTCCGTCAGCATTGGCGTGGCCTGCGCCCCGCTCGAAGCGCAAACACCGCAGGCGCTTTTCCAGGTGGCCGACCAGCGCCACTACCAGGCCAAACAAATGGGACGCGGACGGGTCATCGCCGCCGACATTTTTCAACCCACCACCAACGGGCGCGAGCCAATGGATCGCCTGCTGGGGCGCGACCAGGCGCTGAAAACCGTGCGCGAATTTTTGAACATCCTGGATGAAACCAACAGCGCCACCCTGGAAATTTTCGGCGCTCCCGGCAGCGGACGCTCGCGCCTGATTCAGGAAACTCACCGCCTGGCGCGCATGCGCGGCTACGCCGTCCTCCTGCTGCAAGGCACACCCGCCCTCAAAAATCGCCTGCACGGAACACTACACGAAGCCATCGCCAACTGGCTGGAATATACCAAATTCATCTCCGCCCAAAGCCTGGCCGATTTTTTTTACGACCTGATTGAACGCAAAAATCTAAAAGGGCTGATTATCCTGCTGGATAACTGGCGCGAGCTGGACGATGGCTCCCTGCAAACCATCCGCCATCTGACACAGTTCCCCGCGCTGGAACGAATCGGCCTGGTCTTCAGCGCCGAAATGGAAAGCGAATCGCCCTCCCCCGAATTTCACGCCACCCACAGTTTTTCCTGCGCCCTGACAGCGCTCACCGACAACGAAATCCGCGCGTGGCTGCGGCACAGCCTGGAAAACGAACCCAGCCAGGAAGTTTTAGCCTGGTTCATGGAAAAAACCGGCGGAATTCCAGCCGCCATCGCGCGTGCGCTCGATTTTCTGGCTCAGCCCCACAACCAATCCATCAGCTGGAATCAACTGCGCCCGCGCCTCAATGATTTTCTGCTGAGGACGGCGGGCAAACGCAATCACCTGCCGCTCAACCTGTCGCTCTTCGTGGGGCGCCAGCGCGAATTACACCAAATTCGCCAACTGCTGCGCCAACCCCACCCGGTCATTTTGCTGGGTCAGGGCGGAGTGGGAAAAACCCGTCTCGCCCTGCAAGCCGCCCTCGAAAGCCAGCAGCAATTTTCAGACGGAGTGTACTTCGTCCCAATTTCCCCCCTGGCCCTGCCCGAAAATATCTACACCGCCATCGGCCAGGCCCTCGGCGAAACCGTTTCTGCCGGAGCAGACGGGCAAAAAATGTTGGGCAACCTGCTCGCCGAAAAAAAAGTCCTGCTTTTGCTGGATAATTTTGAAAGCCTGCCCGACGCCGCGCCGCTGCTGCTGCCCCTGCTGGATACTTCCCCCGACCTGCGGATCCTCATCACCAGCCGCACGCCGCTCAGCCTGCAAAACGAAATTAATCTGACGCTGGAAGGCCTCGACTGCCCGCCGCCCGAGTCGGCCAACATCAGCGAATACGCCTCGGCCAGTTTATTTGAACAACACGCCCGGCGCATCGCGCCCAATTTTCAACCCGAATGGGAATCAATCGCCGAAATCTGCCGTTTGGTGGACGGGCTGCCGCTGGGCATCGAGCTGGCCGCAGTGTGGGTTTCCACTTTTTCGTGCAGCGAAATCGCCGCGCAAATTCAGAACAATCTCAATTTTCTTGCCTCGCAGGAAAACCTGGAAAACGACCCGCACCGCAGCATGAGCGCGGTTTTTGAGTCGCTCTGGGCGCTGTTTTCGGCAGCCGAAGCGCAGTCACTCGCCAGCCTGGGCATTTTTCGCGGGCGCTTTTCGCGCGCCGGCGCGCGCCACATCGCCGATATTTCCCCCTTTTTCATTGATGCACTGACCGCCAAAACCATCCTGCGCCGCGTGGACGAGAACAATTATCGCATTCAACCCATGTTATGGGATTTTTTGCGCGAAAAATTACGCGGCGACCCGGCCCTGAACGCCCATCTGGCCAAGAAACACGCCATCTACTATTTCAACGCCCTGCAAGAGCGCGCCGAATTATTCGACGACCCGGCGCTGGAGCGCGAGGCCATTTTAGCCACCAACGGCCAAATTCAAAACCTGCGCGCGGCCTGGGATTTCGCCCTGCAAAATAAACGCGCCGAACTGATTGGGCCCGCGCTGAAGGCGTACTGCGCCTTCCTGCGCCCGCAAGGCTGGTTTGTCGAAGGGGTAACACTGTTGCAAAAATCGCTGCCTTTGTTGAGCAGCGGCGAACAAAAAATATATTTTCAAAATGCCATTTTATTGGGCGAGTTTTTCTATCATACCGGCCACTACCTGGAAAATGTTTCGCTGCTGGAGCGGCTGCTGCCCGCCATGCCGCGCAACGCCCAGATGGGTTTGGCCATGCACCGCCTGTCACTGGCGTATCATGCGCTAGGCCGGGCCAACGACAGCCTGCGTTTTCTGCAAAAAGGAGCGCAGTTGGCGCGCGAACTCGACGACACCAATCTGCTGTATGAGTTTTCCAACCGCGCCGCCATCGGCGCCTACAGCGTGCAGGAATTTCGTCACGCGATTGCGCTTGGCACGCAGGCGCTGGAACAGGCGCGGCAGTTGAAAGGCAATCAACGCATCGCGCAATCGCTCAACAACCTGGCAAATTTTTATTATGAATTGCATGATCTGGAAACCGCCCAAAATCTCATCCATCAGAGCCTGGAACTGGTCGAGCAAGTTAACGCGCTGGCGCTGAAAGCCTCCATTTTTGACAGCGCGGGCAAGATTTTGACGGCCAGCGGCGATACCCCCGGGGCGCGGCGCGCCTTCCTGCGCGGATTGACTCTGCTGCGTCAGATGAACGCCACGCCGCTGGCAGCAGAACTGCTGACGGGCATTGCCGAGCTGTGGCATCTCACCGGCGACGAGGCGCGCGCCCTGCCGCTGGCAAGATTCATCTGCGCCAGCAATGGCGTGGTTAAGCCCATTTTCGAGCGCGCCGAGCGTCTGGCGCTGCTGCCCGCCAGCCCGGATTACATTTGGAGCCTGCAAACCATGCAAAACGCGGTGGCGGAAGTCAGCCAGCGCCTGAGTGAGGAATGCGGCAAAGACGATTCAACTTTCCCCGGCAGTTAATTTCGACTTCAGCCGCAGGATGGCCTGTTTAACGGGGGGCAGCCTCAGGCTGAGTAAAAGCGCCACCAGCGCCGCAAACGCCAGGGGCTGAAGAATATCTCCGCTCAGGCGCAGAAAATCCCCTTTCTTCGCCATGAAAAAGTGAAGTACCACCAGCGGGCTGATGAGGTAGACCAGCCGGTGCAGGCGTTTCCAGTTTTTGCCGAGGCGTTTCATCCAAAAATTGAAGGAGGTGACGGCCAGCGGCAAAAGCAGGAGAAAAGCGCTTGCGCCGATGAGGATGTAGGTTTTTTGGCCCACGTCGCCCCAGATGGCGGCAAAATCGAGGGCGTAGTCGAGGATGAAAAAGGTGAGCAGGTGCAGGGAGGCGTAGAAAAAACCGTAGTTGCCGAGCGCTTTGCGGCGCTGGGTGAGGTTTTTCCAGCCGCTGAGCCAGGCGAGCGGGGTGCAGGCCAGGGAGGCGACCAAAAAACTGACGGCGGTCAGGCCGCTGCGCTGTTCGATGGCCTGAATGGGGTTGGCGGTCAGGTTGGCGCGGAAGAAGTCAAACAGCAGCCAAAGCAGGGGCAGCGCCCCGGCCAGGTGAACGAGGAAACGCAAGGGTTGTTTTGTCAATTTTTAGTAATTTTTTGCCAAATCCATGCCGTCGTACAGGCTGGCGACCTGGTCGGCGTAGCCGTTGAAGATGTGGGTGGCCTGGCGCGAGAATTCGCCAATGCGCCGCTCGGTTTTCTGGCTCCAACGGGGGTGATCCACCTGCGGGTTGACGTTGGCGTAGAAGCCGTATTCGTTGGGGGCGATGGAACTCCACAGGGTGGCGGGCTGTTCGGCGGTTAATTCAATTTTGACGATGGCTTTGATGGATTTGAAGCCATATTTCCAGGGGACGACCAGGCGCAGGCCGCCGCCGTTTTGGGCGGGCAGTTCGCCGCCGTAGAGGCCGGTGGCGAGAATGGTCAGATCGTGCATGGCTTCATCGAGGCGCAGCCCTTCCTGATAGGGCCAGGGATACCAGGGTTCTTTTTGGCCGGGCAGTTCTTCGGGTTTAAAAATGCTTTCAAAGCGAATGTATTTGGCGCTGCTGCTTGGCTCGACAGCGTTGAGCAGGCCAGCCAGGGGAAATCCCATCCAGGGGATGACCATGCTCCAGGCTTCGACACAGCGCAGGCGGTAGATGCGTTCTTCGGGCGGGAATTTTTTGACGAGCTCATCCACGCTGAAGGTGCCGGGCCGGTTTACCAGGCCGCCAACTTCAACCTCCCAGGGGCGGGTAGCAAAATTTTTAGACAGGTCGGCGACACCGGCTTTGTCGGTGGTGAATTCGTAGTAGTTGTTGTAGGTGGTGATGTCGCGGTAGGAAGTGGCGGGATTGCCTTTTTCGTCACTTTTCGATTCGGCGGCAGCGGGTGCGGCGGAGGTTGGCTGCTCTGCTTCGGGGGCGGTAACGCCGCAGGCGGCCAGCGCCAGGCTGCCAGCGACAACACCCGCGGCTTTGATGAAACTGCGCCGCGAGAGGTAGACCGATTTTGGGGTGATTTCGGACGAGGGGATTTTGGGTATCATACAGTCTCTCCTGATGTAAGAGAAAGGATACCAAATTAGTCTGAATTTTGCATTAGAAAAGGGAGTGACGACCCATAAAAATCACACCAGGTAGTCGCGCAAATTCCGGCTGCGGCTGGGGTGACGCAATTTTCGCAGGGCTTTGGCCTCGATTTGGCGGATGCGCTCGCGGGTGACGTTGAAGTAGCGGCTGACTTCTTCGAGAGTGTGGTCTTTGCCGTCAATCAGGCCGAAGCGCAGTTCAAGTACCTGGCGCTCGCGCTCAGAAAGCGCGGCCAGGGCGTGCTGAACCTGGTCGCGCAGCATTTCGCGCGAGGCGGCGTCCATCGGCTCGAGGGCGTCATCATCGGGGATGAAATCGCCCAGTTGGGAGGAGTCTTCGTCACCGACCGGGCCGTCAATTGAGACGGGTTCTTCCGCCGAGCGCAGAATGCGATCCACTTTGGTCGTTGCCAGGCTCCAGCGATGGGCGAGTTCCGCTTCGAGCGGTTGGCCCTCGGCTTTGGCGCGCAAAATTTCCTGTACGTCAACAGCAGAGACGTAGCCCGCTTCGAGCGCCAATTCTTCCATGTTGGGTTCGCGCCCGTATTGCTGAACAAGGGCGCGCTGGACGCGCAGAATGCGGCTGATGGATTCAAATAAATGGACGGGGATGCGGATGGTGCGCGCCTGCTCGGCCACCGAGCGGTTGATGGATTGGCGAATCCACCAGGTGGCGTAGGTGCTGAACTTGAAGCCGCGGCGCGGGTCAAATTTGGTGACGCCGCGCAGCAGGCCGAGGTTGCCTTCTTGAATCAGGTCGAGGAAGGAAATGCCACGGCCCAGGTAGCGTTTGGCAACGCTGACCACCAGCCGCAGGTTGGCGCGAATGAGGGCCTGGGTGGCGTCTTCGTGGCGCAGGGCGATGATTTGCCGGTCGCGCAGCAGCACATCGAGCGGAGGCAGGTGGGCGTACAGGTTTTCGACATCGGGGCAGGCGCTTTGCAGGCGGCAGCGACTCGCCATCCAGGTGGAGAGCGGCGCGGGCAGCAGGTAAAAGCCCAGGGAAAAATTAAAGGCGTTGGCGGCCAAATCGTTCCACATGGGGTCGCGCCCCCATTGGCCGTTATCTAAAAAAGCGCGCAGGTACGAGGGCTGGGGCTTTTCCCAGCCTTCGCGCAGGTCTTGCGCTTCAGCCAGAATCAGGCCGAGGTCGGGCAGGGCTACTTTCAGCTGCGCGGCGTCTTCTTCGAGGCGGCGCCAGGCCAGAGTCAGCGCATCGAGCACCTCGTGGTAGACGCCGGTTAAATCGCCGCCGCTTTCTGCCTGATGATGTTCCAGCCGCAGCAGCAGGCGATGGGCCTCAATAATGGTCGAAAGGCGAAACTCGCTGTCAGAATCGAGCAGTTTGACCAGGCCGATTTCGCGCAGGTAAAGCCGCACCGGGTCCTCAGAAAATTCATCTGCGGCGCTGGGGCGGCGGATGGGGGCGATGATTTCAGAGTCGTCCTCGGCCAGGTCCTCGGTCAAATCAACGTCATCCACTTCGGCGGATAAATCTTCGCCTTCGAGGTCGGCGGGGTCGGGAATCAGGTCTTTTGGGTCTTTAATTTCTCGTTTTTTGCGGGGCATACGTCCCTCAGGGTCTACTTTGCTTTGTCGAGTAAATCGCGCAGGCGTTCGTACTGCCCGGCCTGCTGGTGGTAGGCCGCAGCTTGTTCAGTCTCACCCGGCTGCGCATCTTCCTGTAAAAAATGCAGTTGGCTGATGGCCTCGTCGACGCTTTGGCGGCGGCGCCAAAGCGTCAGCCGGGACAGTTCGTTGAGCAGGCTGTCATCCTGGGCTTTGGTTGGCGGGTAGAGGGACATCAGCGCGGTGTAGGTATCGGCCAAATCGGCGGGAAGCTGCGCGCGCACAAAATTGGGCATTTCGGCTTTGTCCTGCTCCAGCGCCTGTTGAACCAGGCGCAGCAGGAGTTGGTGGTCAGTATACTCGAAATCGGCGGCGCTCAAGGCGGGCAGACCGGCTTCCTGCAGGCGGCGGTCCAGGCGCGGCAGCAAATCGGGGCGGCGCAGAAGCAGTTCGAGGCAGGCCGCTTCAATTTTGCGGGAAACGGGCAGGGCTGCGGGCGCGGGAGATTTTTTCGGCTGGGAGGCGCGGCGCGCCGCCGGACGGGGTTTCCGCGCCGGGCTCAAGGCTGGCAGCGGCCTGCCGGTCAGAGAGCGTTCATCCAGCCGCAGGCGGCGCGCCAGCAGTTGGAGGTAGGAATCGCGCTCAATCGGGTCGGGCAGGTCGTCAATCAGCGGCAGCATCTGGCTGACGATTTGCGATTTTCCTTTGGGGTCTTTGCCGTCCCAGGCGGCAAGCAACGTTTCGAGGACATGTTCCACCACCGGCCTGGCGCTGGCGATGATTTTTTTCCATTCCTGCGGGTCGCGCGCCACGACTTCATCGGGGTCGAGTTGATCGGGCAGGGCGGCTACGCGCAAATCGGCCTGCAGGCGGGCTTCGTGGCGCAGCAGGCCGCGCGCGTCAAAGGCGTGTTCGGCGGCGCGATCCATCGAGGCGCGCGCCGCGTCCAATCCGCGCAGGATGGCTTTTTGACCGGCGGCGTCCGGGTCGAGCGCCAGCACAATTTTGCGGGTGAAGCGCTTCAGCAGGCGTAATTGTTCTTCGGTCAGCGCGGTGCCCATCGGCGAGATGACATTTTCAAACCCGGCCTGGTGGACGGCGATGACATCCAGATAGCCTTCGACAATCACGGCCTGGTCGGCGGCGCGGATGGGTTTGCGGGCGCGGTCGAGGCCGTAGAGCAAATGTCCCTTGATAAAAATCGGCGTCTCGGCGGTGTTGATGAACTTGGCCTGCTCTTTGTTGGGGTCATCGGGGTGAATGCGCGCGCCAAAACCGCAGACTTTGCCATTTTCATCGCGGATGGGAATCATGATGCGGTGGTGAAAGCGGTCAAAAATGCGCTGTTTTCCGGGCTGATTTTCTTCTTCGCGCACGCTGACCAGGCCGCAGTCAATCAATTCCTGTTCGCTGTAGCCTTTGGCGAGGAAGTGGTTGCGGGCGTTGTCGTAGCCGGGCGGCGCGTAGCCCAGCCCCCAGGTTTCGATGGTTTCGCGGGTCAGGCTGCGCTTGCCCAGCAGATAATCCAGCGCGGTTTTTCCGGCGGGGGTGTTGAGCAGGTGATGACGGTAAAACTGTACCGCGTCTTCGAGCAGGCCATGCAGGCGCTGATTTTCTTCCTTTTGTTGGGGGCGCTCGGCCTGAAAATGTTCCAGCGTCACCCCGGCTTTGTCGGCCAGGCGCTGCAGCGCCTCTTTAAAATCCAGCCCTTCCTTCTTCATGATGAATTTGAAAATGTCGCCGCCCTCGTTACACTCGCCGAAACAGCGCCAGGTGCCACTTTCGGGCCAGACGACAAAGGCGGGAGTGCGTTTGTTGTCGTGGAAGGGGCAAAAGCCGGTGTAGTTTTTTCCGCTGCGCCGCAGTTTTACCCCGGCCTCGGCGGCCAGGTCAACAATATCAATGCGGGATTTGATTTCGTCAATCGAGGACATGGCAGCAGTCAAAAATGCGCGGCGGCGTTAGAAACCTTCCAGCCTGCTCAAATCGGCAAGACCAGCGGCCAGCCCGGCCACCTGGCCCACCAGCGCCAGGCGGTTTTGTCTGACGGTCTCGTCCTTGTCCATCACCAGCACTTTATCAAAAAACAGGCTGATGGCCGGAAGCAGGTTTTCGACCGTCACCAGCAAATCGTTGAGGGTTTCTGGCTGGCGATTGAGCGCCTGAAGCGCCTGGTACAACGCTTTTTCGGCAGTTTCAACCAGTTTTTCACTGTCCACCAGCTGCGGTTGGCTGAGTTTTGCCGAGCGCACAATGCGCGCACAGCGCGCATACCCGTCCAAAATCGGAGCCCAATCGGGGCGGGCGACCCAGGCGGTTAATTCTTTGACGGCGCGCAGGCAGGCCGCCGGGTTGGAGTTTTGCGCCGCCAAAACAGATTCGACCAGGTCGTGGCGGAATCCGGCTTCGGTCAGGACAACCCGCAGGCGGCCTGTCAAAAATTCCAGAGTCTGGGCCTGAAGCGCGTCTGAAACGGGCAGCGGCTGAAGCGCGGCAGCCTTTTGGATGGCGAGGCGCAGGTCAAAATCCAGGCCTTGTTCCATCAGCGGCTGAACCGTTCCGATGGCGGCGCGGCGCAGGCCAAAGGGGTCTTTGGCGCCAGTCGGCGCCAGCCCGGCAGCGAACAGGCCAACCAGCGAGTCGATTCTATCGGCCAGAGCCAGCGCCAGGCCCAGTTTCGTCTGCGGCGCGGGCAGGTACTGCTCGGCGATGGCCGCCGCCACATCTTCGGCTTCGCCGCTGCGCCGGGCGTATTCACCGCCGATGATGCCCTGCAGCGAGGTCATTTCCGTCACCATTTGGGTTGCCAGGTCGGCTTTGGCGAGGAAAACTGCGCGCTGCAGGCGGGCGAGTTGGGCGCGGTCGAAGCCGAGCATTTTGCCAATTTCATCGGCCAGTTTTAATATGCGCTGTGATTTGTCCAACATCGAGCCGAGTTTGGTCTGAAAAACGAGTTTTTGCAGGCCATCGCGGTAATGCTCCAGCGGAAATTTAACATCTTCGCGCACGAAAAAGTTGGCATCGGCAAAGCGCGCGCCGAGGACATGCTCATTGCCTTCGCGGACGATGTTCAAATATTCTTCATCGCCGTTGCGGATGGCGATGAAGTGGGGCAGCAGCCCCTCGCCTCCACCGCGAGAGGTGAGGGGAAAATAGCGCTGATGTTTTTTCATCGTGCCAATCAGAACATCACGCGGCAGGGTGAGGAATTCGGGGGAGAAAGCGCCCAGGACGGCGCTCGGCTTTTCGATGAGATTCGCCACTTCGGCGAGCAGTCCCGCCTCGAGGATGGCTTCGCCGCCGACAGACGCCGCCGCCGCCCTGACTTGTTCCACAATGGCGGCCTTGCGCTCGTCCACATCCAGCAAAATTCCCGCCTGCCGCATGATTTGAAAATAGGCGTCAGCGGAGGGGATGAGAAGTTCTGGAGAATCGTAGGGGCGCAGGCCGCGCGAAAGATTCCCGGCAGAAAGCCCGGCATAGTCAAAGGGGATGAGCGCCGCGCCGAGCAGGGCCACAAACCAGCGCAGCGGGCGCGAGAAGGCGGCTTTGGATTCGTTCCAGCGCATGGATTTTTCAAATTTGATTCCAGCCACCAGCCCCGGCAGGGCAGCGGCCAGCACTTCGGGCGCGGGGCGGCCCTGCGCTTTGACGAGGGCGAAAACATATTTTCCGCCATCTTGTTCGAGCACCCGCAAATCCGCCGCGCTAATGCCGTTCTTTTTGGCAAATCCCAGGGCGGCGGGGGTGGCGCTGCCAGAAGCGTCAAAAGCGCGCTCGGGGGGCGGGCCTTTGACCTGGTCTTCGGGGTCGGGCTGCGAGGCGGCAAATTTTTCCACAAAGACGGCCAGGCGGCGCGGGGTGGCGTAAACCGTCACCGGGCCATGCTCCAGGCGCAGTTCGGCCAGCCAGGCGGGGACTTTTTCCCGCAGTTGGGCGAGGGCCGCGTCCACGTCTCCGGCGGGCAGTTCCTCCACGCCAATTTCGAGGAGCAATGAAGCCTGTTGCGTGCCAAACGCTGCGGGAGCGGATGGTTTTGAGGCCGCGTCCTGTATTTTGGCGGCGCTACTCTTCAGCAGCGGGTAGCCCAGTTCCTTCCTTTGCTCCAGGTAAGTCAGCGCCACGCGGCGGGCCAGGTCGCGCATTTTGCCAAAACTGGCCTGGCGCTCGGTCAGGCTGACCGCGCCACGCGCGTCCAAAATATTGAAGGTGTGCGAGGATTTGAGGACGTAGTCATGGGCGGGCAAAACCAGGCCCTGCGCCAGGCAGGCCTCGGCTTCGGCCAGGTAGAGTTCGTACATTTGATGGGCGCGGGCCACGTCTGCAATTTCATAATAATATTTGGAATGTTCAAATTCCTCGCGGCGGCGGATTTCGCCGTAGGTGATTTCGCCGCCCCAGGGTTCATCCCAAATTCCTTTGGCGTTATTGAGCGCGATCAGGATGCGGTCGAGGCCGTAGGTGATTTCCACGGCAACCGGGTCGAGCGCCACGCCGCCGACTTGTTGAAAGTAGGTAAATTGAGTGATTTCCTGCCCGTCGAGCCAGACTTCCCAGCCCAGGCCCCAGGCCGAAATGGCGGGTTGTTCCCAGTTATCTTCCACAAAGCGGATGTCGTGCTGGCGCGGGTCAATGCCGATGGCCTTGAGCGACTCGAGGTAGAGTTCCTGCGGGTTGCCGGGTTCGGGCTTGAGAATGACCTGAAACTGATAGTGCATTTGCAGGCGGTTGGGATTTTCACCGTAACGCCCATCGTCCGGGCGGACGGAGGGTTCAACGTAGGCAACATTCCAGGGTTCGGGGCCGAGCACACGCAAAAAAGTGGCCGGGTTCATCGTCCCCGCGCCGACCTGGGTGTAGTAGGGCTGCCAGATGAGACATCCGCGCGCGGCCCAGTAATTTTGAAGTTGCAAAATGATGGATTGAAAGCTATGTTTTTCGGTCATGGGATACTCAATATTTCGGGGGATTTTATGGAAGCGAAAAGATTATACCGTATCGAAAAGCCAATCAAACCTGATAAAATCGATTCCCAAAAGCGCATTGATTCAAGATTGGAGAAACTCATGCTTACCCGTACCTACACCAACCGCCGCTATCTGGACGCACTCAACGAGCGCGTACTCGTTTTTGATGGAGCCATGGGCACCAGTTTGCAAAAGCAAAACCTGACCGCCGCCGATTTTGGCGGCGAAAAATATAACGGCTGCAACGACTTTCTCGTCATTTCACGCCCAGAGGCAGTGGAAAAAGTTCACCGCTCCTTTTTGGAAGTCGGCGTGGATGTGCTGGAAACCGACACCTTCCGCTCCAACCGGCTGACGATGGGCGAATACGGCCTGGCCGAGCGCGTGCTGGAAATCAACCGCGCCGCCGCTCAATTGGCGCGCCGCCTGGCGGATGAATACGCCGCCAAAACCGGCCAGCCGCGCTTTGTGGCCGGGTCAATTGGGCCGACA
>JAVHNW010000217.1:0-2808 GCA_036169755.1 bacterium
CTGAGCAGGAAATTGACCACTTCCACGCCGACAACCACCACTGGGAAAACGAACTTGGGAACATAGACTTTTTTCAGGTAACTCTCGGCAGCAACCAGCGACATCGAGCCGCCATTCAGGCTGTTCAAAACCATGTTCCAGGGGAGCAGGCCGCTAAAAATGTAGATGCTGAAGTTGGTGATGGAACTGCGGAAAACGGTTGAGAAGACAACCGATAAAATGACCATCGTGAACAGCGGATTGAGCAGCGACCAGACAAAGCCCAGCACCGAGCGGCGGTAGCGCGCGCTGAGATTGGAACTGATGAAATTAAAAATGGCGTAGCGATAGGTGATAAATTCCCGGTAATTGCGGGCCATGATATTTCCGAGGCCGTTATGCTCCGCCGAATCAAAAACTGCTACGCGAGTTTCGTTGGTTTTCATGATTTTTACAAATCAACTTTCCTGGGAAAGGCGCAAGAGGTACTGGGAATATTGATTCTTGCCAAGTTTTTGCGCCAGCGCAATCAACTGCGCGCGGTCAATGAAACCCATGCGAAAGGCAATTTCTTCAGGCGAGGCAATCATCAGCCCCTGGCGTTCTTGCACAGTCTGCACAAACATGGAAGCCTGCAAAAGCGACTCGTGCGTTCCAGCGTCCAGCCAGGCGAAACCACGTCCCAGCACTTCGGCGCTGAGTTGATTTTTTTGCAAATAAATTTCATTCAAATCGGTGATTTCCAGCTCGCCGCGCGGCGAGGGGCGCAAATCGGCGGCGTACTCGCAAACATGCTGGTCGTAAAAGTAAATTCCCGGCACTGCGTATTTTGAGCGGGGGTGGGCAGGTTTCTCTTCCAGGCTGATGGCCTTGCCGGAAGCGTCGAATTCTACCACGCCGTAACGCTCCGGGTCGGTGACGGGGTAGGCGAAAATGCGCGCGCCGCTGGTCAGCCTGGCGCACTCACGCAGTTGCGCCGAAAGGTCGTGGCCGTAGAAAAGGTTGTCTCCCAAAATCAGGCAGGCCGCTTCGCCCGCCAAAAATTCGCGCCCAATCAGGAAGGCTTCGGCCAGGCCGCGCGGCTCGGCCTGTTCGGCGTAAGCGAATTTTATGCCCCAGGCATGCCCATCGCCGAGTAGGCGCCGGTAGAGCGGCAAATCTTCGGGGGTGCTGATGATTAATATCTCGCAGATTCCGGCCAGCATCAGCGTGCTGAGCGGGTAGTAAATCATCGGTTTGTCGTAGACGGGCAGCAATTGCTTGCTGATGGCCAGTGTCAGCGGGTAGAGGCGCGTGCCTTTGCCACCCGCCAGGATAATTCCCTTCATGGCTGCGACTTCCTTTCCGTGTAATTTTTTTGCATCCATTGTTGAATTTCACCCTGCTGGTGAATTTTTTCCACCCAGGCGGGGTTTTCCAAATACCAGCGCACAGTCTCGCGCAGGCCACTGCGCAAATCATGACGCGGCTGCCAGCCCAGTTCACGCTGCAGTTTGCCGTAGTCCATCGCGTAGCGCCGGTCATGGCCGGGGCGGTCGGGGACGAATTGAATCAGGCGCCGGTGAGAGGCGGGCTGCGGGCGCAATTCATCCAGCAGGTCACAAATCGTTTCCACAATCGTCAGGTTGGCGGGCTGATTCCCGCCGCCGACATTGTAGGTTTCTCCGGCGCGGCCATTTTGCAAAATGCGGTAAATGGCCTCGCAGTGGTCGTCCACGTAGAGCCAATCGCGGATTTGCTGCCCATCGCCATAGACCGGGAGCGCTTTTCCTTCCAGCGCGTTGAGAATCATGAGCGGGATGAGTTTTTCGGGAAACTGGCGCGGGCCATAATTATTGGAACAGTTGGTGATGCTGACCGGCAGGCCGTAGGTATGGCCGTAGGCGCGCACGATGTGGTCGCTGGCGGCTTTGGAGGCGGCGTAGGGCGAGTTTGGGGCGTAGGCGATTTCTTCCGTCCAGGCCGGGTCGCCGGGGGCGAGCGTTCCAAACACCTCGTCTGTGGAAATATGGTGGAAGCGAATCGCCTCCTGCGGGAGGATTTTCTCGTTCAGCCAGGCCTGGCGCGCCGCTTCGAGCATGGAAAGCGTGCCCATAACGTTGGTTTGCACAAATTGAGTCGGGCCGTGAATGGAACGGTCAACGTGCGATTCGGCGGCAAAGTGGACGATGGTGTCAATCTGCCGCTCCCGCATCAGCGAGCCGACCAGAGCGCCGTCCAAAATATCGCCGCGCACGAAATTGTAGGCCGCGGAGGCGGGCAGCCCGCTCAGGTTTTCTTCGCTTCCGGCGTAGGTCAGCGCGTCCAGGTTGGTAACTTGAAGGCCGGGTTCACGCGCAAAAAGATGATGAATGAAGTTGGAGCCGATAAATCCGGCCCCGCCGGTGATAAGAATATTTTTCATCAAAACCCTTCTTCGTAAAATTCGGCTTGCGCCCAGGGTTGGCCGCGCTCATCTTTTGGAGAAAGCGCGGGCAGAGCGTTTTCCACCAGCGGCCAGTCAATTTTCAGTTCCGGGCTGTTCCAAAGCAGGCAGCGTTCCCATTCGGGCGCGTAAAAATCGGTCGCCTTGTATAAAATTTCGGCCCAGGCGCTGAGGGTGTAAAAGCCGTGCGCAAAACCGGCGGGAATCCACAGTTGGCGTTTGTTTTCGGCAGAAAGATGGCAGCCAACCCATTTTCCAAAGGTCGGCGAGGAACGCCGCAGGTCTACGGCCACATCGAAAATTTCCCCGGCCAGGGCGCGCACCAATTTTCCCTGCGGCTGACGAATTTGATAGTGAAGGCCGCGCAAAATCCCCTGGCGCGAGCCGGATTGGTTGTCCTGCAC
>JAVHNW010000218.1:0-2806 GCA_036169755.1 bacterium
CTGGTCTCGGTGCTCAATCGCTACCTGGCCGCCGGGGCCGAATGTGTGCTGGAAGAGGCCGGCACGGTGGATAAATTTCTGGGCGATGCGGTCATGGCCTGGTTCAACGCCCCCATTCCGCAAAGTGACCACACCCTGCGCGCCATCCGCGCCGCGCTGAAACTGCGCGAGCGAATTGCTCAACTGCATGAGGCCCTGCCGCCCGAAGCGCATCTGGCTTTTGGGATCGGCATCCACTATGGCGATGCCGTGCTTGGCCTGATTGGTACCGAAAAACGCCTCGAATACACGGCCATCGGCGACAGCGTCAACACCACCAAACGCCTGCAGGAAAACGCCGGGAAAAATCAGATTGTGCTCAGCGCCGCAGCCTACGAGCGCGTCAAAGAGTTTGTCAGCGTGGTTCAAATGGAGCCGATGACGCTCAAGGGCAAACGCCAGGCGCTGCCGGTTTACGAAGTGCTGGGATTGAAATAAAGAAAATCCCGAAGGCCAAAACCTTCGGGATTTTTTTTACTCCACGCTGCGCAAACTTGCCCGCTGATAGCGCTTGCGAATTTCGGGCAGAAAATACTCCTCAAAGAAGCGCTCCACGTCATAATCTGGTTTCCAATTCCATTCCTGACGCGCCAGGGCGTCATTCACATCCTCCGGCCACGAATCAACGATTCCCTGGCGGCGGGGATTGGGCGCAAACGTAATTTGCGCGTTGGGGAAGGCGCGCAGCGCCCACTGGCGGAATTCGCCCGCCGTCAGGCTGAAAGCGGCGATGTTGAAAACCATGTGATTCAACTTTTCACGCGGGGCATCCATCAACATCAACAACGCCTTAATCGCATCGGGCATCGCCATGAACGAAATTTTGGTTTCTTCGCGCACAAAACAGGCATAGGGTTTGCCCTGCGCCGCCGCGTGCAGCATCTCTGGGCCATAATCGCTGGTGCCGCCGCTCGGCACGGTGAAAGCGCTGATCAGCCCAGGAAAGCGAATCGCGCGGAAATCCAGCATGGTCGGCGGGTTCGGGTCGAGATGGCGCTGACCGTTGTAGCAGCTGTAATATTCGCCCAGTTTTTCACAATACAATTTATTGGCGCCGTACATCGTGTGCGGATGATCCCATTCGTCTTCGCGCACCACCCCGGCGGCTCGTTTCGCATCTGCGCTGGGCAGGCCGTAGGCCGCAATGGAACTGGGAAAGAGAAACTTGACCCGCTTGGCATATTTTTCCGAGCGATAGGCGGCCATCATCAGCAGCTGCATCGTTCCTTCCACGTTGATGCGGTGCGCCTCCTCGGTAGCCACCTCCGCCTTTGATGAAAGTGAAGCCGCCAGGTGAAAAATCACATCAAAATCATAATCATAGAAAATCTTAACTTTGTTCACCAGGTCGCCCTGAATGTGTTCCGCGGAAAGGCCGCGCAGCGATTCTGCCAGCGGCGCCAGGTCTGCGGTCACAATCCGATAGCCGCCGCGCGCCGCCAATTTTTGCACCAGCGCCTGACCAATTTCGCCGCAAGCGCCAGTTATCAAAACTGTTTTTTCGCTCATCAACTTCTCCTTGTGCTAGAATGAATGCCACGATTGTACAATAAACCCAATCTACCCGCCCTGTTACATTCATCCCTACTTTTATGAAGAATCGAAACATTTTCCCCGCCCTGTTTTTGCTGCTGACTCTCGGCCTGGCGGCCTGCTCGGAAGTTTCCGCCGCAGCGCAGACTCCGCTGCCGGGCCTGCCCGCCGACCTGCAGGCCTCGCCCAGCCCCAGCCCCGCGCCGGCTGCCACCGCCACCATCGAGTGGTTTCCCCCCACCGCCACCGAACCTCTCTTTCCCACCGAGGCGCCAACCGCCACGCCCGAACCTTTGCTGGGCGTTGGCCCGCAAATCTTCTCGGATCAGTTTGACCACCCTGGCGACTGGACTTATGTGACCATCAAAAGCGACAGCCCCAACAAAATTTTGCTGGAAAATAATCGCCTGACTCTCGCGGCCAACACCACCCCCGTCTATCTTTTCAGCCTGCGCAAAGACCTTTCTCTGGTTAACTTTTACGCTACCATGAATATTTCCATCAATCGCTGCCAGGCGGATGATCAATATGGCCTGCTTTTCCGCTCCACCGGCGATTATTACACCTACCGCTACGCGCTGACCTGTGATGGCCGCGCGCGCGTTGAGCGCCAGCGCGGCGGCGAACTTTCACCGCTGACGGAATGGCTGCCCAGCGCTGATGTTCCGCCTGGCGCCCCGGCGCAATTTACGCTGGGAGTTTGGGCTGCCGGGTCGGAGTATCGCTTCTTCATTAATGGGCATTATCAATTCCGCGTGGTAGACCCGGTTTTTCGCACCGGAACGATGGGCGTTTTCACCAGCGCCGCCAGCGCCGCGGGCATGAACGCCAGTTTTTCGGATCTGACTATTTCCTCCGTGGATTACGTTTCGCCAACACCGACTCTGACGCCCAGCGAAACGCCGACCGCCTCGCGCACGCCCAACCCCACGCCCTGAGAAAATGATATGCGCATTTTTTGCTCGCTCGCCACACTGTTGATTTTTGGGCTGACGGCTTGCGCCGCGCCCTCGGCCAGCGCCACGCCGTTTGAAACGGCGCCAGCCCCCAGCGGGGACGTTTTTCCCACTGCCAGCCTGACGCCCGCCCCAACGGCGACTCCTCGCCCGCAGACGCCGACCGCCGCCTCGACCGCGACCTCCTCCCCAACCCTTGCGCCGACTGAGACGCCAAGCGCCAGCCAAACTTTGCCGCCCAGTGAAACGCCAAAACCACTGCGCGGCGTGGTGAATGT
>JAVHNW010000219.1:0-2760 GCA_036169755.1 bacterium
GGCCAGTATTATTATCATTATTTCATGAAGCAGCAGCCCGACCTGAACTGGCGCAATCCCGCCGTCAAGCGGGCGATGTGGGACGCCGCGCGGTTTTGGCTCGACCTGGGCGTGGACGGCTTCCGCCTGGACGCGATTGGCACCATTTATGAAGATCCGGCGCTGACGCCGCACAGCGTGCCGCTCAATTTGGCGCAGTTGCGCCGCGCCGCCGAACTGGCTCAAACCCCCGCCGAAAAACGAAAAATTCAAAAATATTGGTTTGAAATGTTCAAGCATCAATGGGGAGGCCCCGGTTTGCACGACCTGATGCGGGAACTTCGCGCCGTTTTGGACGAATACCCCGGCGACCGAATGCTGGTGGGCGAAGACGACAACATTGACTACATGGGCCGCGGCGATGACGAACTGCAGCTTGTCTTCAATTTTCCGTTGATGCGCGGCGAAGGCCCGCTGACGCCTGCCCACATTCGCAAAAATCAGCGCCAGCGCCTGGCGCGGCTGGCGCAACTGCCTGCGGGCGGCTGGCCCTGCAACGCGCTCGGCAATCATGATTCTTCGCGCATGTACAGCCGTTTTTCGGACGGGCTGCACGGCGCAGAATTGGCGCGGTTGAACCTGGCGCTGCTGCTGACGCTGCGCGGCACGCCCTTTTTATACAACGGCGAAGAAATCGGCATGACCGACTACTGCATCACCAACCCGGCGCTGCTGCGCGATACGATGGCGACCTGGTACTACGACAGCCTGGTGAAGGCGTTGAAGGTTCCCGCGGCAGAGGCCGCCCGCCGCGCCGGAGAAATGAGCCGCGACAAAAATCGCACGCCGATGGCCTGGAGCGCCGCGCCGAATGGCGGATTCTGCCCGGCGGGCGTGACGCCCTGGCTGCCGGTCAACCCCAACTACGCCGAGGGCATCAACGTGCGCGACCAACAGGACGACCCGGCCTCCATGCTGAATTATTACCGTCACCTGCTGCGCCTGCGCAAGGCGCTGCCCGCGCTGCAGGATGGCGAATACACCGAACTGCTGCCCCGTTCCAGCGATATTTTGGCTTTCACACGCGCCAATGACAGCCAGCGCCTGCTGGTGGTTTTGAATTACAGCGAGCGCCGCTCATTGATTCGCCTGCCGCGCGCCCTGAGCGGCTCCCGGCTGAAGACGATTTTCTCCTCCGCTGGGCGCGCCCGCGCAGAAGAAAGCGCCCAGCAGCTGCAGTTGGGCGCTTTTGAAGTCTATCTGGCTGAAATCAATTAGCTGGGGTTGCGCTGCGAGATTTATCTCGCGCGGATGAGAATTTTGCTTTTGCTCAACGAAATCCGGCGGATTAAAATCCTGCCTCAGCGCATGAAAGTCGGATAAATCCGACTTGTTGCGCCAGCCCGAAGGACTGCCACGAAAGAACTAGGCGGCAAAAAATGCAATTCTCGCCAGACAGAGCAGCAGGAATGCCGCGCTACAGGCGAATTGTGCAGACTCGCTAAACGCGCTGAGCGTTGCCCTGCCAGCGCTCCAACCAGCCGGGCAGTTTTTGCTCGAAACTGGAGTCGACAATGGCGGCGCGCATTTCCTCCATCAGCCGAATCATTGTGCGCAGGTTGTGAATCGAAATCAGCGTGGCGGCCAGCATTTCTTTGGCGGCAATCAGATGGCGCAGATAGCCGCGTGTGAAAGTTCGGCAGGCGTAGCAGTCGCAGCTTTCATCAATCGGGCGCGAGTCGCGCGCGTAGCTGGCGTTCATCAAGTTGAGGCGTCCTTCGGGGCTGAAGGCGGCGTGGTGGCGTGCCAGGCGTGTCGGCAGCACGCAGTCGAAGATATCCACGCCGCGCGCCACACCGTTGATTAAATCTTCGGGCGTGCCGACCCCCATCAGATAGCGTGGTTTATTTTCCGGCAGCAGCGGGGTGACAACGTCCAGCGCGCGGTGCATTTCATCCTTGCTTTCGCCCACCGAAAGCCCGCCGATGGCGATGCCGGGAAAGGGCAGCGAGGCGATAAATTGGGCGGACTGCGCGCGCAGTTCGGGGTTGACGCCGCCTTGCACGATGCCGAAAAGCGCCTGGTCGCGGCGGCGCTGCGCGTTGAGCGAGCGTTCTGCCCAGCGATGCGTGCGCTCCATGGCGATTTGGGTGTAGGCGTGGTCGTTGGGGTCGGAACACTCGTCAAAGGCCATGATGATGTCGGCGCCGAGATTTTCCTGAATGGCGATGGATTTTTCGGGGGTGAAGCGATGGCTTGAGCCGTCAATGTGGCTTTTGAAGGTCACGCCGTCAGCATCAATTTTGCGAGTCTTCGAGAGTGAGAAAACCTGAAAGCCGCCGGAATCGGTCAGCATGGGGCGCGGCCACTGCATAAATGAGTGCAGCCCGCCCAGCTCGCGGACAATTTCATCGCCAGGACGCAGGTAAAGGTGGTAAGTGTTGGAGAGTACCAGCGCAGCGCCGAGGTCTGTGAGCTGTTCGGGGGTCAGGGTTTTGACGGTGGCCTGCGTGCCAACCGGGGCGAAAACCGGGGTCAGCAGCTCGCCGTGCGGGGTGGAAAATCGTCCGGCGCGGGCGCGATTGTCGCTGGCGTCAATGGTGAAGTTAAACATGGGGTCGCTTTCGGGGGTGGAAGGGGCTTGGAAGGTTGACCATATTTTATCAGCATGATAAAATGCTCGAGACAAAATTTGTGGGAAAGTGAAAACAAAATTACCATGGTATCTGATCCCTCTTTTTATGATGACGAAATTGACCTGCGCGCAGTTTTTACCACGCT
>JAVHNW010000220.1:0-13703 GCA_036169755.1 bacterium
AAGATCTGCTGCGCCTGTGCATGGTGCGCTGCCCGCACATGAACACCATCACCATGGAAAACGTGCGCGATGCGCTGCTGTACAACCGTTTTGTGATTGAAGTGCCAGAAGAAATCCGCCGCCGCGCTTTCCGCGCGGTGCAGCGCATGATTGAGATAGGCTGAAACCCATGAAAACCACAGATGTGCCCATCATCGGCTCTGGCATTGCCGGGGCAAGCGCCGCGCTGAAACTGGCGCAAGAAAACCCGGCCCGCCACATTATTCTCATTAACCGCGCGCCCGAAGCCGAAGAATCCAACTCGCGCTGGGCGCAGGGTGGAATTATCCATCGCGGGCAGGATGATTCGGCGGAACTGCTGGCGGCGGATATTCTCGCCGCCGGGGCCGGGGCCTGCCTGCCCGAAGCGGCGCGGCTTCTGGCCGAGGAGGGGCCTCAGCGGCTGGAAGAAATTCTCTTTCGGGCGGCGCCCATCGGCTTTCAGCGTGATGCGGGCGGCGACCTGGCCTACAGCCAGGAGGCCGCCCATTCGCGCCGCCGCATCCTCTACGTTGGCGATGGCACCGGGCACGCCATCATGCTTGGGCTGATTGCCGCGCTGCGCCGCAGGCCCAATATCGAAATTTTGACAGACGCCACCGCCGTGGATTTAATCACCTTCCCGCACCACACCCGTGACCCGCTGGCGACCTACGCGCCGGTGGCCTGTTACGGCGCCTACGTTTTTGACCGCAAGGGCCGGGCCATTCACCGTACCCTGGCGCGCAAAACCATTTTGGCAACCGGCGGGCTGGGGCGAATTTATCGAAACACCACCAACCCGCCCGGCTCACGCGGTGACGGGCTGGCGATGGCGAATCGCGCCGGGGCGAAAATCATCAACGCCGAGTACGTTCAGTTTCACCCGACAGCGCTGGCCGCGCCGGGGGCCGAGGGATTTCTGATCAGCGAGGCGGTGCGCGGCGAGGGCGGCGTTTTGCTGACCCCCGAAGGCCAACCCTTCATGCAAAAATATGACCCGCAGTGGCGCGACCTGGCCCCGCGCGATGTGGTCGCCCGCGCCATTCACACCGAAATGGAGACACACGGCTACTCCTACGTTTTGCTGGATCTTGCCAGCGCCATGCCCGCCGAGGCGATTCGGGCGCGCTTTCCCAACATTTACGCCGAATGCCTGCGGGTCGGCGTGGATATGTCGCGCGAACCCATCCCGGTTGTTCCGGCGGCGCACTATTTTTGCGGCGGCGTGCAGGTGGATTTAAACGCCCGCACCAATATCGCCAACCTGTACGCGGTGGGCGAAGTGAGCTGCACCGGCCTGCACGGCGCCAACCGGCTGGCTTCCACCTCGCTGCTGGAGGGCCTGGTTTGGGGCGGGCGCGCCGCGGAGGATATTATCGCCGCGCCGCCGGGACGCCTGCCCACCCGCGAGGAAATTCCCGCCTGGGACGAATCGGGGCTGACGCAAGAGTCGGACCCGGCGCTGATTGCGGGCGATATGCAGACGATTCAAAATATTATGTGGCACTACGTTGGGCTGGTGCGCAACGGTGAGCGGCTTTCGCGCGCCATCCGCGAACTGCGCCACCTGCAAAACGAAATTGAAATGTTCTACCGCGCCACCAAATTGAGTGACGGCCTGATTGGCCTGCGTAACGCGGTGGAAGTGGCGCTGCTGATTGCTCAGGCCGCGCGCCACAACCGTCAGAGCCGCGGCTGCCACTATCGCGCCGATTCGGTGGAAGTGGGCGACCGGCTGCTGTAGGTTACAAATCTTCCAGCATTTTCAACACATCCGCCAGGCAGGCCGCGAAAATTTCATTCATCACCTTTTCGTCGGCCTGATACGCGCCGCCAAAAACGCCATCGCCATACACCTGGCGGGTGGTTTGCGCGTCCATCAGCCCCGGCACAAAAGGCGGAACTTTCGGCGTGGTGGGCAATTCGGCCACCCGCGTAAACGGAAAAGCCTCCACCCAGTTGGCGTGATTGGGTTTTAACGCGTATTTCATGGCAATCGCCTCCACGGAATGCGAATTCCACCACTCGTACCAGTTGGCGCGCAGGCCGGGCAGGCTGTTCATCGTCTCCGTCAGCGCCGCGTCTGCGGCCTGATTGCCGCCGTGACCATTCAGCACCAACAGGCGGCGAAATCCGGCGGCGTAGAGCGAGCGCGTCAGGTCTTCGACCACCGCCGCCAGCGTGGCGGCGCGCAGGCTGAGCGTGCCGGGGTAGGCCAAAAAATACGGCGAAACGCCAAAATTGAGCGGCGGCGCCAGCAGCACGCCGCTTTGTTGGCTGGCCGCATCCGCCAGCGCCAGCGGAATTTTGACATCGGTCAGCAGGCTCAAATAACCGTGCTGCTCGGTTGCGCCGATCACCAAAATCAAACGGTCATCGTGGCGCAGATAGTTTTCCACATCCATCCAGTTTAATTCTTCAAAACGCATGGCTGCCTCCGTGCCGCCATTATAATGTCCCCATGCCCAACCTGCCCTTGCCGCCCCTGTTTTTGAACCGTATGCAGAAATTTCTCGGCGCCGAATTTCCCGCCTTTGTCGAAAGTTTGGAAGCCTCGCCCCGCAGCGGATTGCGCGTCAACACGCTTAAATTGACCCCGCAGCATTTCCAGCAAATCACCCCGCTGAGGCTGGGGGAGCGCATCCCCTGGTGCGATTCCGCCTTCGAGTTAACTGCCTCTCCCCTCAGCCCCGGCCTGCATCCGCACCACCTGGCCGGGCTGTATTATTTGCAAGACCCCTCGGCCATGTCGCCCGCCGAATTGCTCGCCCCTCAGCCTGGCGAGCGCGTGCTCGACCTTTCCGCCGCGCCGGGGGGCAAAACCACCCATCTGGCGGCCCTGATGCGTGGACGTGGGCTGCTGGTCGCTAACGACATCAAAGACAAACGGGTCGGCCACCTCATCCAAAACGTTGACCGCTGGGGGGCGCAAAACGTGGTTGTCACCAACGAAACGCCAGAGCGCCTGGCCGATCATTTTGGCGCGTATTTTGACCGGGTGCTGGTGGACGCGCCCTGCTCTGGCGAGGGCATGTTCCGCAAAGACATGGGCGCCCGCGCCGATTGGTCGCCAGAGATGGTGGCGGGCTGCGCCGCGCGGCAGGGAAATATTCTGCGGGTGGCGGCAAAACTGGTGAAACCCGGCGGCTTTTTGCTCTATTCCACCTGCACTTTTGCCCCAGAAGAAGACGAGGGCGCCGTCAGCGGGCTGCTGGGCGAATTTTCGGTGGTGGAACTGCCGCTTTTCCCCGGCTTTATGCGCGGTCAGCCGGGCTGGTTGGGCGCGCAGGCCTCCGCGCAATTGAGCGGCGCGCTGCGTCTTTTTCCACATCGGCTGGCGGGAGATGGGCATTTTGTCTGTTTGCTGCAGAAAAAAGCCGAGACGGCCAGGCAGCCGATGGAAACGGAAAATCGCATGGCCTATCCGGCGCGGGCGCCGCTCGACTTTTGGCGGCGCTTCGCCGAAGAGACGCTCAACGCTGTTTGGCCGGAAGAACGCCTGCGGCTGGGCGGCGAGCGGCTTTATCTGCTCCCCGAAGCCTGCCCCGATTTCGGGCGTCTGCGCGTTCCCAGGCCGGGAGTCTGGCTGGGTACCTTCAAGAAAGACCGTTTTGAACCGGCTCATCCGCTGGCGCTGGCTGGTTCGCCGCGCAAGACCCAGCCGCTGGCCGCCGAATCGCTGGAACTGGCAGCCTATCTGCGCGGAGAAACACTAACGTCCAGCGCGGCGGGCTGGACGTTAGTGACGGTGGATGGGTTTGGCCTGGGATGGGGCAAGGGCGTGCAGGGAATTTTGAAAAATCATTACCCCAAAGGCTGGCTGCAGGGTTAGGGCTTGCGGTAGGCGGCGGCGTCAGCGATGGCTTTGGGCACATTGACGCGCGGCAGCAAAATCAGCCCCATGATGAAGAAGAAAATCAGCGAAAGAATGGCGATGCGCAGGTTGCCGAAAATTTGATTCATCAGGCCGAAAAGCAGCGGGCCTACCCACGAGGTGCCGCGTTCTGACACTTCGTAAAATGAATAAAACTCGGCTTCCTTGCCCACCGGAATCATCTGCGCGAAGAGGCTGCGGCTGATGGCCTGTGAGCCGCCCATCACAATGGCGATAAATCCGCCCAGGACGAAGAATTCGGCCACGCGGGTTTCGCCTTTCATGCCGCCGTAGGCGTAAATCGTGACCCCGGCCCAAACAATCAGGCTGATGAAAATGGCCTGTTTGGCGCCAATGCGCTCAGCCAATTTGCCCCACAACAGCGCGCCGAAGAAGGCCATGAATTGAATCATCAAAATGACCATGGTCAGCGTGCCGGTGTCCAACCCCACGCCGCCGTTGATAATCGGCGCGGCGGCAAATGTGGCCGCCACCGAAAGCACGGTTTGAATGCCGTCATTGTAGAGAAAATAGGCCAGCAAATATTTCATCGTTTCGGGGAAATTTTTTAATTCGCGCAGAGTTCCAGCCAGTTGCTTGAACCCGGCGCTGACGTAGGTTTCGTGCTGCGGCAATTCGCGGTGGGCGTGACGGGGTTGCAGCCGCGCCCAGGTAAACAGCGAAAATCCAATCCACCACACGCCAGCCGAAGCGAGATTAATGCGCACCGCCAGGCCAGTCGGCACGCCGAGCGCCTCGCGGAACTGGTAGAAAATCAGGTTGAGCAGCAGCAGCAATCCGCCGCCCAGGTAGCCCATCGCCCAGCCGTAGGAGGAAACATTGTCGCGTTTTTCCTCACTGGCGATGTCGGGCAGGTAGGCGTTGTAGAAAACCATGGAGGCGCCAAAAGTGAGATTGGCAATTAGAAACAGCAGCCCGCCCAGCGCCCACAAATCACCCTGAACAAAGAAAAGCGAAATTGTTGCCGCTGCGCCGAGCGTGGCGAAGATTTGCATCAACTGCTTGCGGCGGTGCGAATAATCGGCAATCGCGCCCAGAATGGGCAGAAACAAAACCTGCAGCAGCACCGAAAGCGAGACGCAGTAGGGGAAAAATGAATCGGGCGCAATCGGAATCCCGGCCAGATTTGCCAGCAGCGGCATTCCCGCTTCCGGCGTCCAGGCCGCGCCGTGTTGGGCCAGGTACTGCGCTTTGGCGGCGGCAGTCGCCAGCGAAGCCAGGTATGGCCCCAGGAAAACGGTCACAATGGTGGTGCTGAAAGCCGAATTGGCCCAGTCGTACATGGCCCAGCCAAAAATTTCTCGTTTATTGTCTTTTAAGGATGCGGCGTCTGCAAGGGCTGTCATTTTTTTTCTCCAAAGGGGTGGGCGGTTTGTGGTTCCATTCTACATTTTTTTTGCGGCAAAATATAGCCACTGGCAAGACGTTAACTTAACTGTAACCCGCGCGTCGTCATCCTGAAATGACCCTGCACGGTTTTGAAATTACCCCTGTGCTATGCTTGCCCCGTGGAACTCGACCAAATTTTTACCTCTGCCCAACTGGATGCTCAGCCGCTGACTCGCGCCGGGCTGGAAGCGTTTGTACAGGCCTGTGCCGGAGATTTTCAAACCGGCCTCTTGGAATTTCACTGCGCGGACGGCGCGCGCTACGATTTGCTGATGGCGCGCGGACAAGTCATCAACTTTTACCGGCGCGCCCGCCATTCGTGCGCGCTGCCGCTGGAAACCTGGCTGGAAAACTTTCCCGCCGATGGGCAATTTTTCCGCGCCAGCAGCCTGGCGCTCACCCCGCAGACGCTGCGCCTGGTCAAAATTTTGGTGGAACAAAGTGGGGCGGGCCAGCCGCTGGATTATTTTTCTCCCGACCTGGAAGCGGCGGTGGCGCAGGCGGCGAAATCCCCTCAGCCGGGGCTGCTTTCCTTTTCCTGGAAGCGCGCCTCCGGCCTGGTTCTGCTTCCCGGCGCAGGCCGCCCGCCTCGTCACAGCCTTTTCATCGCGGAGGGGCAAATTGTTCACAGCGCGGGCAGTATGATGGCGCTCTATGGCTGGCGCGAACCGCTGCTGAAGTTGACGCGCTACGACAGCCTGGGCGCCTCGCCCGCCTGGCACGAATATATTTTGCACCACGCCTTCGTCCGCGTTGTTGAACATTTGCTGGCGCGCTTTGAGCAGCTCACCGGGCGCATTTTGCTCCATTCGCTGGCGCGCGAGGTGAATTACGCCACTTCAGCCAACGGCTGGAATATCAGCCTGACGGGCAACAGCGTCACCGACCAGGCGATTTTTTCCAGCCCGCAGCGTGCCGCCGAGGTCTACCGGCGTCTTTTGGCGCTGGTTGATTCTCATTTGGAAATTGCGCTTGGCTCCAATCTGGCTGCGCTTCTGCGAAAGGAGGGCCAGGAAACGCTGCGCCCGCCCTACGCGCAATTGTTTGCCCACTTTTTTCAGCAGGAGCCGCCAATTTCCCTGCCCTCGGCATTGACCATTTGACGCGCCTCGTGTAAAATCAGCCTTCGCCATCATGCAGCGTAGCATGGTGGCTTTATGTATTTATTGCCATCCAAAATTCGTAGGAGTAATTCATGTCGCCTGCCCTGCACACCAAAAATTACGCGCGTATCGCAGTGGATCTCAAACTGCCGAACTTGATTGACATTCAGCTCGATTCGTTTGAGCGTCTCAAGAGCGAGAGCCTCGACGATTTGTTCCATGAAATTTCGCCGATCGAATCGTACAACAAGGGAATGAAGCTCTACTTCCCCAGCCGCGGCCCCGAAAGCCAGCAGTGGGGGCTTAAATATTGGTTTGGCGAGGCCAAGCACAACATTGAAGAATGTGTTGAGCGCGACCTGACGTACTCGACTCCGCTCTATGTTTCCGTGCTTCTGGCCGGGCCCGATGTGCCGGAACCCATCAAACAGGATATTTTCCTGGGCGATTTCCCGGAGATGACCGATAAAGGGACTTTCATTATTAACGGCACCGAGCGTGTCGTTGTCTCACAGTTGATTCGCTCGCCCGGCGTTTATTTTGAAGCCCCGGTGGAGCGCGCCACCAATCGCCGCCTGGCTATGTCCAAATTGATTCCTGACCGCGGCGCGTGGATGGAATTTGAAACCCGCAAAAACGACTACATCATCCTCAAGTTCAACCGCAAGCGCACCGTGCCGATTACGGTTTTCCTGCGCGCGCTGGCCGCAGTGGACGATGGCATTCTCGACTCGCCGCTCAAAACCGGCTCGGACGAAGAAATCATCGCCCTGTTTCAGGATGTTGACACCAACCCCGAGCGCATGTTCATGCCCTCGACCCTGCGCCAGGAACCAGAATGGGATTTAAGCGGCCATCAAACCGTTGCCGAAGCCGCGCTGATTGAATTCTTCAAACGTATGCGCCCCGGCGACCCGGCCACCCTCGACAATGCGCGCGCCTTCATGATTGAGCAACTTTTTGACCAGCGCCATAATGACCTGGAGCGTGTTGGCCGCTACAAACTCAATCAAAAACTCGGCCTAAACGTCCCCATCGGCCACCGCACCATCACCAAAGAAGACATTATTCGCCTGCTGCGCCGCATGATTCTCATCAACAATGAAGTCGAGCCGCCGGATGATATTGACCACCTCGGCAATCGCCGCGTCAAAACTGTCGGCGAGCTCATTCAAAATAAATTGCGGATTGGTCTGCGCCGCATGGAACGCGTCATCAAAGAACGCATGTCCATCCGCGACCAGGAACAACTTTCGCCGGTGACCTTGGTCAACATCCGCCCGGTAGTGGCCGCCCTGCGCGAATTCTTCGGCTCCAGCCAACTCAGCCAGTTCATGGATCAAACCAACCCGCTGGCAGAACTTCGTCACAAGCGCACCCTCTCTGCGCTCGGCCCCGGCGGTCTGCGCCGTGAGCGCGCGGGTTTTGACGTGCGCGATGTCCACCACTCGCACTATGGCCGCATCTGCCCGATTGAAACCCCCGAAGGCCCCAACATTGGTTTGATTGGCCGCCTGGCATCTTTTGCCCGCGTCAACGAATACGGATTTATCGAAACCCCCTACCGGCGCGTCATCAAAAGCATGAAAGCCGATGACCCCGCCCTGATTGGCCGCTCGCTGCGCGAGGAAATTCGCCAGGGCGAAAATGTGATTGCCAAACCTGGCGACCGGATTGACGCTGCCCTGGCCGAAAAAATTGCCACGCTGGGGCGTGAAATTCTCATTACGCCCTTTGTTTCGGAAACGATGGAATATCTCTCCGCTGACGCGGAAGACAAATTCGTCATCGCTCAGGCCAACGCCCCGCTCAACGAACAGCACGAATTTACCAGCGGGCGCATTTCCTGCCGCTACCATTCCGGTTTTGTCTTCAACAGCGCCGAATCGCTCGATTACATGGATGTCGCCCCGCATCAAATTGTCGGCATCAGCGCCGCGCTGATTCCCTTCCTCGAACACGATGACGCCAACCGCGCTCTGATGGGTTCCAACATGATGGCGCAGGCCGTGCCGCTGGTGCGCCCCGAAGTACCGACCGTCTCCACCGGCATGGAATTCTACGCCGCCAAAGACTCTGGCCAGGTAATCGTGGCGGAGGCGGATGGTGAAGTAGTTTCTGTGACCGGCAAGGAAATTATCGTCCGCAACACAGACGGCGCGCTGCGCACCTACACCCTGCGCAAATATCAGCGCTCCAACCAGTCCACCTGCATTGACCAGCGTCCGGCGGTCATCAAGGGCCAAATCGTTAAAAAAGACGACATCATCGCCGACTCATCCTCCACCGAGGGTGGTCAGCTGGCCCTGGGGCAAAACCCGGTCGTGGCCTTCCTCTCGTGGGAAGGTGGCAACTTTGAAGACGCCATTTTGCTTTCGGAGCGGCTGGTGCAGGAAGACCGCTTTACTTCTGTCCACATCGAAAAATACGAGGTGGAAGCCCGCGACACCAAACTCGGCCCGGAAGAAATTACCCGCGACATTCCCAATGTAGGCGAAGACGCCATCAAAGATTTGGACGAAGGCGGCATCATCCGCATTGGCGCGGAAGTTGGCCCCAACGACATTCTGGTGGGCAAAATCACGCCCAAAGGCGAAAAAGAACTCACCCCCGAAGAACGCCTGCTGCGCGCCATCTTCGGCGAAAAATCACGCGATGTCAAAGACACCTCCTTGCGCATGCCGCACGGCGAGCGCGGTATGGTGGTGGATGTGCGCGTCTTCACCCGCGAAGACAACGCCGACCTTTCGGCGGGCGTGGATACCATGGTGCGCGTCTCGGTGGCCCAGCGCCGCAAAATCATGGCGGGCGACAAAATGGCGGGCCGTCACGGCAATAAAGGTGTTGTTTCGCGGGTTGTGGCGGTCGAAGACATGCCCTTCCTCGAGGACGGCACGCCGATTGACATTATCCTCAACCCGCTCGGCGTCCCAGGCCGCATGAACATCGGCCAGGTGCTGGAAATTCACCTCGGCTGGGCCGCCAAACGGCTCGGCTTCCGCGCCATCACCCCCGTTTTCGATGGCGCTCACGAGGAAGAAATTGAAGCCGAACTGGCGCGCGCCTGGCTAGTAGATGAAGCCTGGCGGCAAATCGGAATCGAAGCCTGGGACTGGCTCTACGAACAGGAATTCGACCCTGAAAGCATCCGTGACGATGACGAAGTACGCCTGCTCTACCTGGAACATTGGCTCGGCGACCAGGATTGCGACCTCAACAAACTCGCCACCGACACGTACTACGCCCGTATGATGACGGTTCGTCAGTGGTTGAAGGAACAAGGCTATGACCCGGATGAAATCTTCTCCTTCACCGATACCCCCTCCCGCCGCACAGAAGCGCCCAAAGACGCCCGAGCCGTTGAGGCCTGCCTGCGCCTCTGGCTGAGCGGTCACGGCCAAAAAGACATCGCTGCCGATGCGCTCATGACCACGGCCCGTGAAGTCATGCTCTCCAGCGGACACCCCATCCCGACCCTTGGCAAGCAGTTCCTGCGCGATGGAAAAACCGGCCAGCCTTATGACCAACCCGTCACGGTTGGCGTCATGACCATGCTCAAACTGCACCACCTGGTCGAAGACAAAGTCCACGCCCGCTCGACCGGCCCTTACTCGCTGGTCACGCAACAGCCCCTGGGCGGCAAAGCCCAATTCGGTGGACAGCGTTTCGGCGAAATGGAAGTGTGGGCGCTGGAAGCCTATGGCGCCGCTCACATCCTGCAAGAAATGCTGACCGTCAAATCAGATGACGTTCAAGGCCGCGTCAACGCCTACGAAGCCATCGTCAAGGGTGAACCGATTGAAGAACCGAGCATTCCGGCCTCGTTCCGCGTGCTGGTCAAAGAACTGCAAAGCCTGGGGCTGGCCGTCGAAGCTGTCAGCGATAACGGTGACCTGATTAAATTTGGCAAGGACGAGGAAAAGCCCCGCCCGCCCAAAATGGATACCGGCCTGATGGGCATTGGCTCTGACCTGGATACGCTGGAATAGTGCTTGACGGCGCTGGGAGCGTGTGATAAAATCGCCCCTCGTTGCCCAATAGATAGGCGTATTCTGCCATTTATGCAAGCCTAGTGAGGCCATCTGGCAAGAAAAAGATGGCCTCACTATTTCACTGTCAATCAATCCGCTTAGTAAAAGAACGTATTTTTGTTTTGGAGGCGAACGTGCCCACAATTAATCAACTCATTCGTAAGAGCCGCCAGTCGAAAAAGGTCAAGTCGAAGGCTCCGGCGCTTCAGTTCACATTGAACTCGATGCGTCAGCGCCGTGTACGCCAGGCCGGTGGCGCCCCTCAAAAGCGTGGCGTGTGCACGGTTGTGCGTACGATGACGCCCAAGAAGCCCAACTCTGCCTTGCGCAAGATCGCCCGCGTGCGTCTGACGAATGGCATTGAAGTGACGGCTTACATCCCCGGCGAGGGTCATCAACTGCAGGAACACTCGGTTGTTCTTGTGCGCGGTGGCCGCGTCAAAGATTTACCCGGTGTGCGCTATCACATTGTGCGCGGTTCGCTGGATACCACTGGCGTTGCCAAACGCCGCCAAAGCCGCTCAAAATACGGCGCAAAACGTCCCAAGCCCGAAGTCGCTGGCGCCGCCAAGGCTAAAGGCAAGAAGTAATTTTTTTGGAGAGATACCATGCGTAGTGGAAAGCCCGAAGAACGACCGATTGTCCCAGACATGCGCTATAACAGCAGCAGCCTGTCCGTGTTTATTCAGCACGTCATGTACAGCGGCAAACGCAGCCTTGCCTACCGCTTGATGTACGAAACGCTGGATTTGATGCAGGAGAAAACCGGTAAACCTGGCATTGAAACGTATGAACAGGCCATGAAGAATGTCGGCCCGGCCATGGAAGTGCGCCCTCGGCGTGTCGGTGGCGCAACCTACCAGGTGCCCATGGAAGTTTCCTTCGAGCGCCGCATGGCGTTGTCTATTCGCTGGATTCTCGCCGCCGCCCGCTCCCGCTCCGGTAAATCTTTCCCGGAAAAGTTGGCAGCCGAGTTTATGGACGCGGCCAGCAATCAGGGCGCGGCAATCCGCAAGCGCGAAGAAACCCATAAGATGGCAGAGGCCAACCGCGCCTTCTCCCACTACCGCATGTAATTTTTTTTCTGAGAGGTAACTGTTAATGGCGCGTAAGTACCCGCTCGAAAAGTATCGCAATATCGGCATTATTGCTCATATTGATGCCGGGAAGACGACTACCACAGAGCGTATTCTCTTCTATACCGGTAAAACCCACCGTATTGGCTCCGTGGATGATGGAACCACCGTCACCGACTGGATGGTTCAAGAGCGCGAGCGTGGTATTACCATCGTCTCTGCGGCTGTTTCCGCGGAGTGGAAGGGCTATCAAATTAACGTGATTGATACGCCCGGCCACATTGATTTCACCGCTGAAGTTCAGCGTTCTTTGCGCGTACTGGATGGCGGTGTCGTCATCTTTGACGCCGTTCAGGGCGTTGAGCCGCAGTCGGAGACTGTCTGGCGTCAGGCGGATCGTTACGGTGTGCCGCGAATTTGCTTCATCAACAAGATGGACCGTGTCGGCGCCTCGTATGAACGTTCTCTGGACACCATCCGTCAGCGTCTGGGAGCCAACCCGATTCCGATGCAAATGCCAATCGGCGCAGAAGCCTCTTTCAAGGGCGTGATTGACCTGCTCGAAATGCAGGCCATTTACTGGGAAGATGACCTGGGCCGTGAGCCTCGTTACGCGGAAGTTCCCGCCGATTTGCTGTCTGCCGCCCAAGCCGCCCGCCATGAAATGGTGGAGAAAATCGCCGAAACCGACGATGATCTGACGCTGAAATATCTCGAGGCGGAGGAAATTTCCGTTGCCGAGTTGAAAGCGGCCCTGCGCGCGGCTGTCATCTCGGGCCGCGCCTACCCCGCTTTTTGTGGCTCCTCTCTCAAAAACAAGGGCGTTCAGGCTGTGTTGGACGCTGTGATTGATTACCTGCCCTCCCCGGCGGATATTCTTGCCGTGAAGGCCACTGACCCCGATTTTCCCGACCAGGTTGTCGAATTGAAAACCAATGACGACGAACCTCTCACGGCGCTGGTTTTCAAAATCGTGACGGATCCCTATGTTGGACGCCTGGCATACTTCCGGGTTTATTCCGGAAAATTGATACAAGGCACTACCGTACAAAATTCCACCAAGGGCAAACGCGAGCGGATTGGCCGTCTCATTCGCATGTACGCTGACCGCCGCGAAGACATTACAGAAGTCCTTTCTGGCGACATTGCCGCCGCGCTTGGTTTCAAGGAATCCTTTACCGGTGACACGCTTTGTGACACCCGTAACCTCGTTCTGGAAAGTATTTCCTTCCCCGAACCGGTCATTGCGATTGCGATTGAACCGAAAACCGCGGGCGACCAGGAAAAAATGGGCGAAGCGCTGCGCAAACTTTCCGAGGAAGACCCCACCTTCCGCGTGCGCTCAGACGAAGTAACCGGTCAGACCGTCATTTCCGGCATGGGCGAACTTCACCTGGATATTTTGGTTGACCGCTTGCTGCGCGAGTTCAAAGTTCAGGCCAATGTTGGCAAGCCGCGCGTTGCCTACCGTGAGTCAATCACGCGCCGCGTTGAGAAGGTTGACCTGAAATACGCCAAGCAGTCCGGCGGGCATGGTCAGTATGGCCACGTGGTCATTGCCATGGAACCTGGCGAGCGGGGAACTGGCGTCATTTTTGAGAATAAAATTGTGGGTGGAACCATTCCCAAGGAATACATCCCGGCAGTCGAAAAAGGCATCAAGGAAGCCTCTGAAAGCGGCGTCCTGGCTGGTTACCCGGTCGTTGACCTGAAAGTTACCCTGTTCGACGGCTCCTACCATGAAGTTGACTCCAACGAAATGGCCTTCAAAACCGCTGCTTCCATGGCCTTCAAAGAAGGCGTTCATCGTGGCGGCGCCGTGTTGCTTGAGCCGATTATGAAAGTTGAAGTAGTCGCTCCCGAAGAATACCTGGGAGATGTCATGGGGCAGATTAACAGCCGCCGCGGCATGATTCAAGGGATTGAAATCCGCCCTGGAAACGCGCAGGCCGTCAATGCCATGGTTCCCCTCGGCGAAATGTTTGGCTACGCAACTGATTTGCGTTCTGCCACCCAGGGACGCGGCGTCTCTTCAATGGAATTCAACCATTATGCTCCTGTCAGCGAAGCCGTTGCGCAGGAAATTATCAAAGCATAAACTTCTTTTCCCACTTACACAAGGAGTAATTATTCATGGCGAAGCAGAAATTTGACCGATCGAAGCCGCACCTGAACGTAGGGACGATGG
>JAVHNW010000221.1:0-3623 GCA_036169755.1 bacterium
TTCATAGCGTTCATTAAAAGACCACAGAACAACCGGAGCGGCGCTGCCAATTTGGTACGCCAGGCGGAAGTTGACATAGCAGGCTGTTGCGCCATATTCACAACCGACAATCGCCTGAAAGCGGTCGCCAGTTTGCACGGTGTAGGCCGGGTAAATCCCCTGAATGTACCCATTGGTCACATTTTGGGGGGCGGTCAGCAGGCCCGCCGCGCCGCCCGTGACACCGCTTTCCAGTTTGGGCGCATCCAGCTTGAGGACGTAACCGCGCGCATCCCCATCCACGCCGGGGAAGGTGAGCGCGCCAGCGCCGCTGCTCCACTGCGCGGCAGAAGCATTGGCCGCGAAGTCGTAGATGGCGCTGGGCGCGCCGCTGGAAACTTTAATCTCCACCCAGAAGGATTTGTTGGCGCTGGAACCCAGGCCAAACAAAACGCCGCTGGCATTTTTCAACTGCCAGTAGCCGCGATAGGTTCCCTGCGCCGAGGGGGCCGTCATCGCCGCAGAAAGATCCACCGTCTGACCGGGGGCGACACTGCGCGGCAGGGCGGTCAGCGCCGGGGCGGAGAGTTGGTCGCCGCTGACAAAGGCCAGGTTGTAGGATGTCGTCCAGGTGCAGGAGCCAATATTTTTCAGCCGCCAGGTTTTGACAAACGAAACTCCTGGCTGATAGGAAGCGCCATCCGGCACAGTCACATCGGCGATGAACTGCACCCAATCGCAGCTGGTCGCTGTTGGCGGAGCGGCGCCAACCGGCGTCAGCGGAGAAAGAATCAACCCCAACAGGAGCGCCACCGTCAACAAATACGTTTTTTTCATCTTCATTCTCCTGAATATCAAAAGGAAACTCTGCAAAGCGTCAGACGGTGAGAAAATGGTTTTTGTTCCCATTACCTCGCGCCACGCGGCAAAGTGCAGGATTATTGTATAACAAATCACATTACACGAAAATCGCAGAAACGTTACGAACAAAAAACGGCGCAGCCATCCCAAATTCTCAATTTCCAGGACTGCCAGGGGATCTGATTTTGTCGTTTTCTCAAAACGCCTGGTCTTGCAATTATTTGGCTTGGATTTGAAATGGCTGAAAAGACCTGAAGGTTAACGGTTGTTCTATAATTTATGCTATACTTTTTACGTGATGGATTCTTCCCGCCCCTACTGGCCGGCCTGGGAACAAACTCTGCAGGCCAATGGATTAAAAGAAAGCGCCGCCTGGCTGCTCCGCCTTGTCGGGCCGCTTGCCTTGCTTGGGGCGCAATTCATCCACCTCGCCAGCCCATTTTTTGATAATCACGCCAGCCTGCGCGCACTCGCTGCTTTGCTTGAAGATGAACAGGAAACGCGGGCGTTTTTGCAACAATTGCGAGGAAATTAACGTGGAACCACTTCGTCTGGTTGCGCTGGGGCTCGTTGGCCTGTCTGGTTTGGGTATCATCATCGCCGCCGTTTTGGTTGGGCGCAAACCGCCCACGTTTCGAGATATTCCCGCTTTTCGACAAATTCGGCGCGCTGTCAGCATGGTGGTGGAAGATGGCAGCCGTCTGCACGTTTCACTGGGACGCGGCAGCCTGTTGACGCCCTTCGGCGCCTCAGCGCTGGCCGGGCTGAGTATGATTCGTCAGCTGGGTGAAACCACCTCGCTCAGCGACCGGCCCTCCATCGTCACCAGCGGCGATGGTGTACTCAATCTTGCGGCGCAAGATACCCTGCGCTCAGCGCATGATGCGCTGCGAATTTCTCAGCCTTTTGACACCAATCGCGGACAATTAACCGGGCTGACGCCTTTTTCCTATGCAGCCGGGGCGCTGCCCATCATGCGCGACAATCAAATTTCCACCAATGTGCTCATCGGAAATTATGGCATCGAAGTTGCCCTGCTGACGGAGGCCTCGGAGCGCGAAGGCGCCGCCATTGCCGCCGCCAGTGACAACCTGCCAGCGCAGGCGGTGCTTTACGCCAGCACACCCAGCGCGTTGATTGGCGAAGAACTTTTCGCGGCGGGCGCCTACAATCAGGCGGGGAATTTTCACATTGCCAGCCTGGTCATTCAAGATATTTTGCGCTGGCTGGTGATTGCCACCTTGGGCATTGGTGCCATTCTCAAAGCGCTGGGGGTATTTTAATGAACCGCATCGCTTCCGCCGGATTTGCCATCCTCGCCATCACGGCGGGCGTGCTTGTTTTGTTGGGCTACTTCATCAACACTCCGGCTATCACAAATTTTCGCCTGTTATTGATTGATTGGGCCGTCATTCTGGCCGGTGTGGCGGCATTGGTTGGCGTTGGCAATCTCTTCTCCGTTCACATGCAGCGCGTGCGCCAACACGTCAAAGGCGCTTCGTACAGCCTGCTTCTGCTGGTTGCCCTGCTGATTGCCCTCTTTCTTGGCGTCACCCCTGGGCTGGAAACAGCCCAACACATCATGCTGAACGCCATCATGATTCCCATTGAAATCAGCCTGCTGGCCCTGCTGGCCGTCAGCCTGGTGTATGTCAGCATCCGCCTGCTGCGCTCGCGCCCCAGCCCCTACACCCTTCTTTTCATCATCACTGTTTTGCTGACGCTGTTGGGCACCGGCGCCTGGCCCTTTCTCGGTCAAATTACCCTGTTCGCCGACCTGCGCGCGATTGTCGCCCAAGTTTTGGCGGCGGGCGGCGCGCGTGGAATTTTAATCGGTGTCGCTCTCGGCACACTCACCACCGGCCTGCGCATCCTGCTCGGCGCCGACCGGCCCTACGGAGGCCGCTAATGGCCGATGTAAAGTGCCCCATGTGTTCAACCGTGAGCGCTGCCGAAGCAGAAATCTGCCCTACTTGTGGCGCGCGCCTCAAACCGCTGACCGCTCCGCTCGACCCAATTCACCCCGGCGAGCAGCCGACCAAAATTGACACCTCCGAGTTGGAGCAAACCCTGCCCACCTGGCTGCGTGAAGTCCGCCAGGCCGCGGAAGATTCACCCGCCGCGCCCAGCCCCGACCAAGCGCCCATTTCCAACCAAACGTCCATTCCCGACCAACCGCCCGCCGATTTTTTGGCCGGGCTTTCAGCCATGCAAGACGACAACGACGAGCCCCTACCCGATTGGATGGCCGGACTGCGCGACAGCCTGCCCGCCGAAGATGCCCCCACCCCCGGCTCCAACCCGGCCCAGGACCTGCTCGCCAGCCTGATGCCCGCCCCGGCCCAGCCAGAACCTGAACCCCAGCCCGAAAACCAGGAACCCGTCTGGGATTTTCATGACTCCGACAGCGCCCAAACCCCCGACTGGCTGACCGCGCTCCAATCCCAGGAAAACAATCCTCCGCCTGACGCGCCCACGCCAAAAGAAGAACCTCTGCCCCAGGGAGATTTCCCCGCGTGGCTGAGCCAACTCTCCGCCCAAAGCCCTGCCGCTGCGCCGCCGCTGGAGCCTGAAGCGCCCGTTCAATCCACTTTCTCCAGCGGTGAAAGTTCTGACTGGTTGGACTCTCTGCGGGATGACGCCGCCGCAGCCCAGCCGCCCGCCGAAACTCAGCCCGCCGCCGATTTACCCGACTGGATGGCCTCGCTCGGCGCGGAAAGCCCGGCGACCCCTGCAGCCCAGCCGCCCGCCGAAACTCAGCCCGCCGCCGATTTACCCGACTG
>JAVHNW010000221.1:3723-11125 GCA_036169755.1 bacterium
CCGCCGATTTACCCGACTGGATGGCCTCACTCGGCGCGGAAAGCCCGGCAGCCCCCAGTGGCCCAGAATCACAAACACCCCAAGCCTTTGAAACCGGCTCGCTGGATACAATTTTGCCGCCCGAAAACGCCGCCGAAACGCCCTCCTGGCTGACCGGCATCAGCGCCGCCATGTCATCCGCCCTCGCGGAAGAAACACCGGGAGAACGCCCACAACAGCCCACAGCGGAGGAAACTTCCGCCGCCGAATCGCTGCCAGACGCCGCGCCCAGCACAGAAGCCGAACCCGCCTCAGACGCCGTTTTCTCCATGGATATGCCGGATTGGCTGGCCGGTTTTACGCCCAGCGACTTAAACATGCCGCCCGAATCCGCCGCCCGCCCGGCCAGCCCGGCAGCGCCCAACCCGGAGGATATTTCTCCGGCCAGCCTGCCTTCGTGGGTGCAGGCCCTGCGCCCGGTGGAAGCGGTCATTGCTGCTGCCGAAGAGGACGATTTCGAGCAGACCGTGGAAAAAGAAGGCCCGCTGGCAGGTTTTCGCGCAGTGCTGCCCGTGGCTGCCGGGCTGCTCAAAATTCAACGCCCCAAAACCTATTCAAATAAATTGGACGTGGACAACGCCCAACAAGAGCAGGTGGCGCTGCTCGAAAATCTATTGGCTGCCGAAACACGCGCGCGTGAAATTCCGCCGCGCCAGAAAAACAGCGCAGAACGCCCGCTGCGCTGGGCGATTGCGGCAATTTTGCTCCTCGTTACGCTGATTCCGCTGGCGCTGGGCAGCCGCTGGACGCCAATTCCCTCGCTGGCTGGAGCAGACCTGAACGCCTTTGCCAGTACGCTGGCGAGCGTGGAAAATGGCGCGCCCGCACTGATTGTGGTGGATTATCAACCCGCCTTTGCCGGTGAAATGGAACCGTTGGCACAAAGCGCCCTGCGCGAATTGATGAAAAAGCAGGCGCGGCTGGCTTTTGTCAGCACATCACCGACCGGGTCGCTGATGGCCGAGCGGCTGATGGCGCAGCTCGATGCGCAAAACAACTACCCAACCAGCGTCCAACTCGGCTACCTGCCTGGCGGCGCAGCCGGAATTCAGGTTTTCGCCAGCGACCCAACCCGCGTTGGCCGCGGCTCTTCCTGGAAATCGGCCACACTGAGCGGCATCACACACCTGGAAGATTTTGCGGTGGCGCTGGTACTGACTGACGCGCCAGACGAAGGCCGTCTGTGGGTGGAACAGGCGGCGCCCGAACTGCGCGGCAAGCCGCTGCTGATGGTCATCAGCGCCCAGGCCGAACCCATGCTGCGCCCTTACTTCGACTCACATCAAATTCAGGGGCTGATGGTTGGGCTAAACCACGGCGCCATTTTTGAACAGCAATTTTTGAGTGACGGCCCGGTGCGCCAGGCGTGGGATTCATTCAACCTGGGGCTGCTCGTCATGGAAACACTGATTGTGGTTGGCGGATTATGGGCGCTGATCGCAGCCTGGCTGGAAAAACGCGCGGCGGAACAGGAAGGGGCCTACTAAACCATGCAAATTCCCACCGAGCTGCTGACCGGCATTCTTGGCTTTGTTTTCACACTGCTGGTTTTTAGTTACCTGATTGGCGACAATCCCCTTTTTCGGGTGGCCGTACACGTTTTTGTGGGGCTTTCCGCTGGCTATGTGGCGGTTGTAATCTGGCAGCAAGTCATCATCAACAAATTGATTGAACCGCTGATTAACGGCGGCTGGCAGGAACGCGCCCTCCTGCTGATTCCCCTGCTGATGAGCGTCCTCTTGCTGGGAAAACTTTCTCCACGCTACCAGGTCTGGGGCCGGCCCGTTGTCGCCTACCTGGTGGGAGTCGGCGCGGCAGTCGCCATCGGCGGGGCGCTGATGGGAACCCTCTTGCCGCAGGCGCAGGCCTCCCTGGCGCTGTTTGATCTATCGGCGGCGAACCCGCGCCCGTTGACAGAAACCCTGCCCGAAGCAGTTTTCATTCTGCTCGGAACCCTTTCCACCCTGGCCTATTTCCAGTTCAGCACGCTCAACAAAAGTGGCAAGCGCCCGCTGTTATTCTCCATTTTGGGGCAGACTTTTATCGCCATCACCTTTGGCGTCTTGTTCGCCGGGGCGCTTACCGCCAGCCTCTCGGCGCTGATTGACCGCATGGCGGCCCTCGTGCAGTTTTTCGATCTTCTCTTGTTCTCTTTGTAAACCCTATGCCCGCATCTTTGGTTGAAGGCAATTCCCTGCTCGCTGTAGATATTGGCAGCGTAACGACCCGCGCCGCTTTTTTTGACGTGGTGGAAGGTCAATATCGCTTTATTGGCCTGGGCACGGCGCCAACCACCGCCGGAGCGCCATTTGGAAACGCGGCCTATGGCGTCCAACGCGCCATAGAAAATTTACAAAATACCATTGGCAAACCATTGACCAATGCCGATGGTCACCTGATTCTCCCCGCCGAAACCGACGGCTCTGGCGTAGACCAGTTTTCCGCTACCTTCTCCCTCGGGCCAGCGCTAAAAACCGTCCTGGTGGGCCTGCTGCCCGATGTCTCGCTGAAAAGCGTTGAAAACCTGGCGCGTTCCAGCTACCTGCAAGTGGTGGATGAGATTCACATGAACGACCTCCGCCGCCCCGAAGAACAGTTGGACGCCATATTGAAATTCGGCCCAGAACTGGTCTTAATCGCCGGGGGCACCAACGGCGGCGCAACCCAATCCATACAAAAAACGCTGGAACTGATTGGGCTGGCCTCCTACCTCATTCCGCAAACCAGCCGGCCCGCCCTGCTGTTTGCAGGAAACGAGGCCATGGCGCAAACCGTGCGCGCCTCAATGAAAAACCTGGTCTCCAACGTGATCACCGCCGCCAACATTCGCCCGCTGCCCGAAGTGGAAGACCTGCCCCCGGCGCAGCACCAGCTAGCAGATTTGGTCACCGTACTGCGCGAAACGCAAATGCCCGAGCTGAAAGAAATTCGCGCCCTGGCAGGAGGATTTCTGATTCCCGGCGCAGCCGCCCACGGACGCATGGTGCGCTACCTGGCGCAATATTTCAACTCGGGGCGCGGCGTGCTGAGCGTAGACCTGGGCGCTTCCGCGCTGACTCTGGCCGCATCCTTTGGACAAGACCTGCACCTCAACGTTTTTCCGCAATTTGGCCTGGGCCAGCCCCTGGGCGACCTGCTGCATCACACCACTCTCGACGACCTGATGCGCTGGTTCCCGCTCGACTTACCCGCCGACAGCCTGCGCGAATACCTGCTGCAAAAATCACTTTACCCAGCCAGCCTGCCCGTCAGCCCCGAAGAACTGGCGATGGAACACACCCTGGCGCGCGTTTTGTTGCAGCTGGCCGCGCACAGCGCCCTTTCGCGCCTGCCTGCCGCGCGGCGCCCAAAATCGGGCCTGCTGCCCCCCCTCGAACCCATTCTCGCCTCCGGCGCAGTCATCACCAACGCGCCCACCCTCGGCCAACGTCTGATGATTTTGCTGGACGGCCTGCAGCCAACCGGAATCACCACGCTGGCGCTCGACCAGAATAACCTGCTTGCCATGCTGGGCGGCATTGCCGAACAAAACAGCCTGCTGCCGGTACAGGTCATCAACGCCGGCGCACTGGTCTACCTGGCGACCGTCATTTCGCCGGTCAGCAACCAGGCCTACGGGGTACCCATCGCGCGCGCCAAACTCATCCGCGCTGACGGCAGCGAAAGCGAAACCGAAGTCAAAATGGGCGGCTTGCATATCCTGCCCCTGGAAAGCGGACAAAACGCCCGTTTGCAATTGCGCCCATTGCAGCGCGCCGATGTCGGGCTGGGCCCTGGCAAAGCCGGTGAAGTGGACGTTTTAGGCAGCGCCATCGGCGTGGTAATTGACGCGCGCGGACGCCCCATTCGCCTGCCGCCCGAGGCCGAAAAACGCCGCGAACTTCTGCAACGCTGGCGCGCCCGCATGGAAGGTTAACCAGCATGTTTGCTTCTTCGCTTCGCATTCTCCCACTCACCACCATCGTTCGCACCCGCGCCCTGCCCGTTGAGGGCCGCGTCCTGGTGCGCCCCGGCCAAAAAGTCACACCCACCGATGTAATTGCCGAAGCCACCATCAACCAAAAACACAGCATTTTGGATGTCGCCGCCGAATTGGGCATTCCAGCCGCCCGCGCCGATGCCGCGCTAAAAGTCAAACGCGGACAAAAAATCAGCAAGGGCGATGTCCTGGGCGAATCGAGCGGCATTTTTGGGCGGGAGGCGCTTTCCCCGCTCGACGGGCAGGTGGTCGCCACCGGCGGCGGAAAAATCGTCCTGGAAACGGGCGGAATCCCGCTCCAAATCCGCGCCGGGCTGGCCGGAACCGTCAGCCAGATTATTGAAAATCGCGGCGCAATTTTGCGCGCTTCTGGCGCCATCATTCAGGGCGCCTGGGGCAATGGAAAAATGGATTCGGGCATTTTGGCCGGATTGCTGAAACAGCCAGACGATACGCTGGAGGCCGCACAAATGGATGTCGGCCTGCGCGGCTCGATTCTGCTGGGCGGGCACGTCGCCGACTTGAAAACCCTGCAAAACGCCGCTGAAATTTTGGTGCGCGGCCTGATTTTAGCCAGCCTGGCGCCGCATTTAATTTCTGCCGCGAAGCAGGCGCCCTACCCCATTTTACTTTTGGAAGGTTTTGGCAAACGTCCAATGGGCGCACAGGCCTTCAAACTCCTCAGCACCAACCTGAAACGGGAAACTTCTGTCAACGCAGAAAGTTTCAACCGCTTCAAAGGAACCCGGCCCGAAGTTTTCATCAGCCTGCCAATCAGCCAGGAACCGCCCGAACCACGCGATATTGAAACCTTCAGCGCCGGACAGTTTGTGCGCATGAACTGGCTGATGCGCCCAGCGCAAAGCGGCACGCTGACTCAACTCTTCGAGCAGCCCCAACGTCTGCCCGGCGGAATCATCGCCCGCTGCGCTCAAATTCGCCTGGAAACGGGCGAAGTCGTCACCGCCCCGCTCTCCAATCTTGAGGCGCTGGGGTAAAATAGGCTAATCATTCAGGAGAAGAATTATGTCCAACGTTTTCAACTTTGACGATGACGAGCAAGTTCCCTTTGGCACCGATCCTGCGGAATCTGGAGCGGGCGGCGAGGCGGCGCCCGAAGAAAGTGAAGGCGGCAATAAGACATTCATGATTGCCGCAATCGCGCTGGGCAGTATTTTCCTACTTTCCCTTTTGTGCGCCGCTGGTTATTTTTTGATGATTTTCCCAAAACAAACAGCCACACGCCTTTCCGCCGCCCAAACAGCCACCGCCGTCCAAAACGATGCCGCCACCGCCGTTGCCCTGACTGAACAAGTGCTGAATGCCACGCCGACTCTGGAGCCCACCGCCACCTTCACCCCCATTCCAACCAACACGCCGGTCTTGTTTGAACCGCCCACCGCCACCCTGGAAACCGGTGCGGGCGGAGCGGCAGCGCCAGCCGCGGGCGGAACCGCCGCCACACAGACCCAACAGTCTGCCGATGCGACATCCACCCAACAGAAAATTCAACAAATGACCACCACGCTCACGCCGCAGGGAACGCCTGGCCTGGCCGTCACCGGCTTCGCTGACGAAGTTGGCCTGCCCGGCTTGTTTATCGCCGCGCTGATGATGGTCGCCATCCTTTTCCTGGCACGCCGCATGCGCACCGCGCCAACGCAGCGCTAAACAGCCCTCTCGCTGCTGACATTAAAAGAGCCGCCGGTCAAATGACCGGCGGCTCTTTTAGTGAGTTGTCACACAACACTGGCGGCCACTTGCTGACCGTAGCCCAGCAGTTCTTTGACCAACGCCAAATTGCGCCCTTCGGCGTAGACCCGTAAAACCGGCTCGGTGCCCGATGGACGAATCAACAACCACGAGTCATCAGCCAAAATATATTTGACGCCGTCCAGGCTGGAAACTTCGGCCACCTTTTGTCCGCCGATTTCCGCCGGGGCATGGCTGGCTAAAAAGGCGGTCATCTCATTTTTAGCCAGCGGACGCGCCAGGCGCAGGTCTGCGCGCTCGTAAAAAGCCGGGCCAACCTCTTCCAGTAAATGATTCACCATTTCGTAGAGCGGCTGGCGCGCCTCGGCAATCATTTCCACCAGCAGCAGGCCCATAATTGGCCCATCGCCTTCAGGAATATGCCCCTTGAAGGAAATTCCGCCCGATTCCTCGCCGCCGATTAAGACATCCTCGGCCATCATGAGATCGGCAATATGATTAAAACCAACCGGCGTTTCATAAACCTTCAGCCCATAGCGTTTTGCCAGGCGGTCAACCATGCGCGTGGTGGAGACAGTTCGCACCACCGCGCCGCTGAGACCACGTTTTTCCACCAGATATCGCAGCGCCAGCGCCATGATTTTGTGCGGGTCAACGAAATTGCCGCGCTCGTCCATCGCGCCGATGCGGTCTGCGTCACCGTCGGTTGCCAGGCCAAAATTTCCCATTCCCGCGCCAATCGCTCCAGCCAGCGCGCCCAGGTTTTTGGCAATCGGCTCCGGGTGAGTTCCGCCAAAACCGGGATTCATCTCGCCGCGAATTTCAGCAATTTCGCAGCCTGTTCCCTGCAAAAAGGAGTGGATGACGCCGCGCCCAGAACCATACATCGAATCGACCACGAAACGCTGCGGCGCATCGGCGATGATGTCCGAGCGAATCAGCCGCGAAAGATGTTCAAAATAAGCGGGCAGCGGGTTGAATTTTTGAATCAGGCCCATCTGGCGCGCCTTGTCAAAATCCATCAAGTTCGGGCCACGGGCGCGCTCCTCGTTGTCATTAATGTACACTTCCACGCGGCGGCATTCTTCTGGCAAAGCCGAGCCGCCGTAAGCGGCCTTCAATTTGACGCCGTTGTAGCGCGGCGCATTGTGCGAGGCGGTAATCATCACCCCGCCCGCGGCGTGATTGTGCTTGACAGCGAATGAAATCGTTGGGGTGGGCGCATCGGCCTGCGCCAGCAGCACAGTGAAGCCGTTGGCGGCCAGCACACGCGCCACTTCAGCCGCGTAACGATCGGATAAAAAGCGGGTATCAAACCCGACGACAAATTTTCGCGGGTCAATATCCGGCGCGCTGGAAGTGTCCCACTGTTCTGAAGCGGCGGCATCGGCAATGGCCTGCGCCACCATGCGTAAATTTCCAAACGTGAAACTATCCGAAATGACGGCGCGCCAGCCATCGGTGCCAAAATGAATGGGCATATATTTTCTCCAAAAGTTTCGTTTTTCAAGGGGCCGGGGTGGAGGTGACCACCAAACTCAACTGCACCCACCCTTCGAGAACCTGCGTGGTTGTTTTCACGCGCACATGAATCCAGGTGGTACCGCTGGCCAGGCTGACCGGCGCATCAGACAAAATTTCCACCACATAGCCATTTTGAATGGTGGTAAT
>JAVHNW010000221.1:11225-13669 GCA_036169755.1 bacterium
AGCAGCGTTCCCAGCCCGGCGATGCCCCCAATCAGCGCCAGGCTGACCAGGATGGCGCCAGCGCCCCACGTGTAGCCCATCGCTTCCAGCGGGCGAAATCCCATGTAATAAAAAACTGCCAGCGCCAGCAGCATCGAAATCGCCAGTTGAACGAGGAAAACCAGCAGCGCCTGCGGGAAAATTCCTTCCACACCGTTGCCAATGCCAAAACCAGCCGCGCTGATGGGTAGATACAGCGCGTAAGACAGCATCAGGCCAGGTAAAATGGGTTTTTCGTCACTTTGAATGAAACTCAGCACAAAAATGAGTGTGCCGAGCGCCAGCAAAAGTAAATTGGGCCACCATAGGCGGGCATAAAAAGTAGCCTGGCTGAAAGTAAGCGGCAGGAAAAGGCGCGAAGCCAGCCCGGCCAACATGCCAACCAGCAGGAAAATCAGCAGGGAGGTGAAAAAACCACCCAGGGTTTGGCCCAGGTAACGGGCTTCTCCGGCGGCGACAGCCAGCGCGGCGCCCATCCAGGGCGTGAGCAGTGGCGCGGCGATGACGCCAAAAAAAAGGATGGCGGGGGAATCGAGCAGGTAGCCCACGCCGAGCAGCGCGGCGGCGGCGACAGAAAATACAAAATAATCAAAGGTGGGGGCGGCGCGGCGCGCCATACCATCCAGCCGGTCGGCAATTTCGTCTTCGCTGGGACGCGCCACCATCGGGCGGCGCGCGCGGCGGCGGCGCGTGGGCAGCGATTGGCTGATGGAGGCGGCGGGCAGGGGTGTAAAGCCCATTTCTGCCAAGTCGTGGGCGGAGGGTTGGTCTGAAAAATCAAACTGCGGCGGCGCGTCTTCTTGCGGAGGCGGGGGCGCGGCGGCAAAATCGTCTTGAGGGGGCAGGTCGTTGGGGTCGGGGAGAGTCATGGGCGCAGGCTCACAATCAGCCGCAGGGGCTTTTAGTCAAGCGGAAAAGGGATGGGCAATTATAACAGCGCATGATTCAGCGGCGCAGGCCCTGCAAAATGGATTGAAGTTCGGGCGGCAGCGGCGCCTCAAACGTGCGCGGCGCCGATTCGCCGGGCAGGGTGATTTTGAGCCGCCAGGCGTGCAAAAATTGACGCGAAAGCGGCAGCGAGAGTTTGCGGCGTCCGTAGGCCGTATCGCCGACAATCGGGCAGCCCAAAAATGCGCAGTGAACGCGAATTTGATGCGTGCGCCCGGTATGCGGGTGAAATTCCAGCAGGGTGTGCTGGGAAAAATTTTCCAGCGTTTTATATTCGCTGACCGCCTCGCGGCCCTTTTCGGCGCGGACAACGGCCATATTTTTGCGGTTGTGCGGGTCACGGCCAATCGGCGCTTCAACGCGGCCAGTTGGCGTGGGCGGCGCGCCATCCACCAGTGCCAGGTAGGTTTTTTCCACGCGCCGGTTTTTGAATTGCGCCGTCAGCCAGCGCATGGCGGCTTCCGTTTTGGCAATCACAATCAGGCCGCTGGTATCTTTATCCAGGCGGTGAACGATGCCGGGGCGTTCCTGGCCGCCAATGCCTTCCAGGTTGGGGTCATGCCCCAAAACGGCGTTAACCAGGGTGCCAGAAGCGTGACCAAGCGCGGGGTGAACGACCATTCCGGCGGGTTTGTCAATTACCAGCAGGTCGTTATTTTCAAAGATGATTTGCAGGGGAATCGATTCGGCCTGCAGGCCGACCGGCGCGTTGGGCGGAATGCGCACGGAGATTTGTTCGCCGCCCTCGAGGTGGATTCCGCCTTTGGGGGCGGGGAGGCCATCCACCAAAACCAGGCCCTCGGCAATCAGCCCCTGGAGGCGGGCGCGCGAAAATTCGGGCAGGCTGGCAACGAGAAATTTATCGAGCCGCTCGCCCTCGCCGGTGTAGGAAAACGCTTCCAGCCGGTCGCTCATTCGCTTTCCGCCGGGGAATTGGCCGTGGGGGCGGGCAGGTGACGTTCTTTCCACCAGGCGCCGACCAGCAGCAAAATCACGCCCAGGGTGATGCTGGAATCGGCGACATTGAAAACGGGGAAAGTGCCGACCGAGATGAAATCGGTGACTTTGCCGCCCAGGGTCAGCCGGTCAATGACATTGCCGAGCGCCCCGGCCAACTGCATCGCCATGGCAACGCGCATCCAGCCATCTTCGGGTTCAACTTTGGGGTAGTAGTAAAGAATCAGCGCGGCGACAACAAAGGCCAGGCCGGTGAAAATCCAGCCATAGCCCTGAAAGGAGCCGAAGGCTGCGCCGGTGTTGTACCAGTGCACGAGGCGGGCGAAGGGAGAAAGCCATTCCAGCGAGTCGGGCAGCCAGTAGCTGGCGTAGGGAATATTTTGGCGCACCAGGGCTTTTGTCCACTGGTCGAGGATAATGATGACGCTGGTGATAAGCACGAGCGGCAGGTAAAGCCGCACTTTTTTGGCGAGTTCGGGCAAGTTCACGGGGAATCTCCT
>JAVHNW010000222.1:0-2699 GCA_036169755.1 bacterium
CCGGTTTTCACATCGGTGGCTTTGATGTAGGCCGAACGAAAAGCCGACCCGCCGGTATTTTTGATAATAAAAGCAAATGACATATCCGTTTTGCACAGGTAGATGTTTTTGTAGGTGGCGCTGAAAGCGGGCGCGGGCAGCGGGGAAGGCGGCGGCGTAAAACGAGGCAGCGAAGCAAGTTCCCCGCTCACCGACAGGTTGGCGGCCAAAATCCAGCAGCTTTCCTCGGGCCGGTCCAGGTTGCGGACAAAGAGAAAACCTGCGCCCAGGTCATTGGCGACCACTTCCAGCTTTTGGCCCACCGGGTAAGTCGCCACCAGGTCATAATTTCCAGCCGGGCCAACGCGGCAGGCGCTTTCCTGCCGCACTTCGGCCTGAGGAATGGCGGGAGTAAATGTCGCGCTGGGGAATGGCGTTGCACTGGGGGGCAGAGTGGCCGAGGGGGAGGCGGTCGCTGTCGGCGGGGGCAGCGGGGAGGCGGTCGAGGTGGCGGGTACTGGCGAAGGCGTGGGCGGCGCGGCCAACGGCAGGTTGCAGGCTGTCAGAACCAGCGATAAAACAATCAGCGAGGTGAAAAAATATGTGCGGCGGGTCATGTTTCCTCCGGGTGAACTTTTCCTTTAACCATAGCGGGAAACGGCTTGCAATTCAAGCCCCAGGCTTAAAGCAAAAGAGCGGCGCGTTTCCGCTGCCGCTCTTGGTGGGCTGCTGGGATTAACCCATGTGCTGGATGACTGCGTCACCAAAGCCAGAGCATTTGACTTCGGTGGCGCCGTCCATCATGCGCGCCAGGTCATACGTGACGGTTTTGGCGTTGATGGCGCCTTCCATGCCTTTGATAATCAAATCGGCGGCTTCGGTCCAGCCCATGTAGCGCAGCATCATCTCACCGGAAAGCATGAGCGAGCCGGGGTTGACCTTGTCGAGGTCGGCATATTTGGGCGCGGTGCCATGAGTCGCCTCGAAGATGGCGTGGCCGGTCAGATAGTTGATGTTGGCGCCGGGCGCGATGCCCATACCGCCGACTTGCGCCGCCAGCGCGTCCGACAGGTAATCGCCGTTCAGATTGGGAGCGGCCAATACGTCAAATTCGCGCGCGCGGGTGATGGTTTGCTGGAAAACAATATCGGCAATGGTGTCTTTGATGAGCAGTTTGCTTTTCCACTTGCCCTCACCGTGTGTCGTCCAGAGCGCCAAGGCTTCTTCCACTTCTTTGCGGATGGAGGCCTGCTGGTCGGGTGACATCATGTCATAGCCTGGGTCAATCGCTTTGGCGTTTTCTGCCACAGAAAGCCCAGGGTTTTTTTCTTTGTTGCCCAAAATCCAGGTTTCGCGTTCCGTCACAATCTCGTTGCGGAATTCGCGCTTGGCAACGCCGTAACCCCAGTCTTTGAAGGCGCCCTCGGTGAACTTCATGATGTTGCCTTTATGCACCAGCGTAAAAATTTTGCGTTTGTTTGCCAGGGCCCAGGTGATGGCGGCGCGCACCAGGCGTTCGGTGCCTTCGGAGGAAACCGGTTTAATGCCAATGCCCGCCGTTTCGGGAAAGCGCATTTTGGCGTATTCTTTGGGGTAGCTGGCTTTGAACCAGGCCTTAAATTTGCTATTATCTTCCGTGCCCAGTTGGAATTCAATGCCTGTGTAAATATCTTCCGTGTTTTCGCGGAAAATAATCATATCAACATATTCGGGATGTTTCACCGGCGAGGGAACGCCGTTGAAGTAGCGCACTGGCCGCTGGCAAACATACAAATCCAACGCCTTGCGCAGAGCCACATTCAACGAGCGGATTCCGCCGCCGATGGGGGTGGTCAACGGGCCCTTGATGCCCACCAAAAATTCTTTAAAGGCTTCAATGGTTTCATCGGGCAGCCAGCTGTTGAAGAGTTTGAAGGGTTTTTCACCGGCGTAAACTTCCATCCAGTGAATTTTGCGCTTTCCGCCGTAGGCTTTCTCCACTGCGGCGTCAAACACGCGCACCGAAGCGCGCCAGATGTCACGTCCGGTGCCATCCCCCTCAACGTAGGGAATGATTGGGTTGACCGGAACTTGTAAGTTGCCGTTTTTAATGCCGATTTTTGCCCCGCCCTCGGGGACTTTTACGATAGAGTACGCCATGTGTATCCTTCTCCTTTGTGAAAATTCTGACGAAATTATATCACCGGCAAGCGAGGTCATTTTTCATGTACGGCGTACCCAAAAAAGATGACAAAAATCATATCCGGGCCAGAATCAAAACTCCCCGACAGTTGCCTGCCGGGGAGCCAATGGTTAAGCGTGGGGATTAGCCAAGCACGACGACGTTGCTGGCCTGGTCACCCTTGGGGCCCTTCTCGACAGAGAATTCGACTTGCTGGCCTTCGTTCAGGTTTTTGAAACCATCGCCCTGAATGGCAGAAAAGTGAACGAAAACATCAGCGCCGCCTTCGCGGGAGATGAAGCCGTAGCCTTTGGTGCCGTTGAACCATTTGACCGTGCCGGTGATACGAGTAGACATGTTTTGCTCCTTGTTGCAAAAAACAGAAAGAAAGTAGATAGACACGCGGTCTTTTCACGGACAGTCAAACAAAAAGGCCCACGGGGTAAACCGTGAGCCATCGTTTCTTTTCAACGCGAACTTACTGGTGTCCTTCCCGCTCATAATAACATGGAACTTTGAATCCGTCAAAGGCCAAAATTCACTCACCCTGGCAAAGAGC
>JAVHNW010000223.1:0-13448 GCA_036169755.1 bacterium
GCCGAAGCCGCCGCCAAAGCCAAAGCCGCCGCAGACGCCGCCGCCAAGGCCGCCTGGGACGCGCTTCCCCGCCACAAGGTGGCCGCAAATGACACGCTCAGCGCCATCGCCCTCAAGTTTTACGGCCATGCTGCCGAACCCTACTGGCGCCTGATTTACGAAGCCAACAAAGCCGCCATCGGCAACAACCCTGGCGTTGTTCGCCCTGGCACCGAGCTGGTCATCCCGACCCTGCCGCCTGAACTGAAGAAGTAAACTTTGGGCAATTCCGCGCCCAGCGTGGAAATTCCCTGGGGCAGTGTTCTGCTCGTTCTGACAAAACTGCCACTTCGGTGGCAGTTTTTCTTTAGAAAGAAGGAACTATGCAAGACTACGAAAAACTTGGCGTTTTTTACCTGGGCCGCGAATACGACCAGAACGCAAAAAAACTCAACGAGAATTTACTGCTCTACGACTCGCGCGACCTGGTGACGCACGCCGTTGCCGTTGGCATGACCGGCAGCGGAAAAACCGGCCTCTGCGTTGGCCTGATCGAAGAAGCCGCCATTGACGGCGTCCCCTCCATTTTGATTGACCCCAAGGGCGACCTGACCAACCTGCTGCTGACCTTCCCGCATCTGCGCGGCGCAGATTTTTTGCCCTGGATTAATGCCGAAGACGCCAGCCGCAAAGGACTCTCCGAAGCCGACTATGCCAGCCAGCAGGCCGCGCTCTGGCAAAAGGGTCTGGCCGAGTGGGGACAAAGCCCAGAGCGCATCCAGCGTCTGCGTGACGCCGCCGATTTTGTCATCTACACCCCCGGCAGCAAGGCGGGCGTGCCGGTTTCCATCTTAAAGTCATTTTCCGCCCCGCCCGCCGAAATTTTGGAAGACGGCGAACTGTTTCAGGAACGCATCAACACCACCGTCACCAGCCTGCTGGGACTGCTCAACATCGAAGCCGATCCGCTGCAAAGCCGCGAACATATTTTTTTGGCGACCATCATTGGCAAAATGTGGCAGGCAGGCCGCGACCTGGACCTGGCTGACCTGATTTCCCAAATCCAAACCCCGCCGGTGACGAAAATTGGCGTGCTGGATCTGGAATCTTTCTACCCCTCGAGGGAGCGCTTTGGGCTGGTGATGGCGCTCAACAACCTGCTGGCTTCGCCCGGCTTCAGCGCCTGGCTGGAAGGCGTTCCGCTCGACATTGCGGATATTTTACACACGCCTCAGGGCAAGCCGCGCGTGGCGATTTTTTCTGTGGCGCATCTTTCCGAAAATGAGCGCATGTTCTTCGTTTCCATGCTGCTCAACCAGGTTTTGGGTTGGATGCGCGCTCAGCCCGGCACGACCAGCCTGCGCGCTCTGCTCTACATGGACGAAATTTTTGGCTACTTTCCGCCCAGCGCCAACCCACCCTCCAAAAAACCGCTGCTGACCCTGCTAAAGCAGGCGCGCGCCTTCGGCCTGGGCGTGGTGCTGGCGACACAAAATCCGGTTGACCTCGATTACAAGGGGCTTTCCAATACTGGCACCTGGTTCATTGGCCGCCTGCAAACTGAGCGCGACAAAGCGCGCGTCATGGAAGGCCTGGAAGGCGCGGCGGCCAGCGCTGGAGCAGGCTTCGACCGCCAGAAAATGGAGCAGCTCCTGGCCGGGCTGGGCAGCCGCGTTTTTCTGATGAACAACACCCACGAAGATGCGCCGGTGGTTTTTCAGACGCGCTGGTGTCTTTCGTACCTGCGCGGCCCGCTGACCCGCGACCAAATCAAAAGGCTGATGGAGCCTCTGCGCGGCGCGGCCCTGCCGCTAACCAGCGCGCCGCCTGTCAGCCGGGCGGCGACTTCGCCGGTGGCGGCCTCCTCCGCGCCAGGCATTTCCCTCGCGGGAGCGCGCCCCACACTCCCGGCGGAGATTCCCCAATTCTTCATTCCCCTGCGCGGCGGCGCGGCAGACGTGGTCTATCGCCCGATGCTGGTTGGCGGCGCGCGCGTCCGTTTTGCCGATGCGAAAAGCGGCGTGGATGCGGCGCGTGATGTGGTGGCGCTGACGCCGTTGGTTGAGCAGGTGGTGGCCGTCAATTGGGAACAAGCCAGCGAGCTGGATTTCTCGCTCAACGACCTGGAAAAATCCCCCACGGCGGGCGCCGCCTTTGGCGATTTGCCCGCCGCTGCGCTCAAGGCCAAAAATTTCGCCGAGTGGAGCAAGGATTTCGTCACCTGGCTTTACGGCAGCCAAACGTTGGATTTACTGCGCAGCCCCAGCCTCAATCAGCTTTCTGCCGCTGGCGAAACGGAGCGTGATTTTCGCGTGCGTTTGCAACAATCTGCGCGCGAAAGCCGCGATGAGCAGGTGGACATTTTGCGCAAGAAATACGCCGTCAAGATTGCGGCTTTGCAGGAGAAGGTTCGCCGGGCCGAACAGGCCGTTCAGCGCGAGACCGAACAGGCCAATCAGGCCAAGATGCAGACGGCGATTTCGTTTGGCGCAACTCTGCTCGGAGCGTTTACCGGGCGAAAACTTGCCAGCGCCACCAATTTCAGCAAGGCGGCGACTGCCGTCAAGGGCGTGACGCGCTCGGTGCAGCAAAGCGGCGATGTTGGCCGCGCCAAGGACACCGTTGAAAGTTACAAAAAACAATTGGAAGATTTGAGCGCCCAATTCGCTGAAGAATCTGCCGCGCTGGAAAGCCGAATTGACCCGGCCACGGAAACGCTGGGGACGGTTTCGGTGAAACCCAAAAAGACGGATATTGACGCGCAATTGGTGGCGCTGGCCTGGGCGCCCTATCGCGGCGAGTCGCCCGCCTGGTAAAAAAACGCGGCAAAAAAACAAAACGAAGCGCCAGAAAGGCCGGGAAAATGCTCTCCTTGCCTGCCTGGCGCTTTGTTTTTGAAATTTCTTGGATAGATTCGGGCTATTGCAAATTGGGCAAAATGGAAGTCAGCGATTTGGTCAGCGTTTGCAATTCGCCAGAATGACCTTTCAGGCGTTCGATGTCGCCGGTTTTCAGGCCGCTGTTGACATCGGTGATGGTTTTGCTGGTGGCGGCGCTGCTGTCTATAATAGTTTGAGTCACTTTTTCCATGGTTGTCGCCAGTTCAATCAATTTGGGCGGCACGAGCGGAATATTTTTCAGCAGGGGCAAAAGCATATCGAGGACGCTGTTGACCACCCCGGCATATTTCACCGTCAGCGTGTGCAAGGTGCCGATGGCGCCGGTCAACTGAATGCCCACGTCCTGAATGGCGTCAATCATTTCCTTGTGTTTGTCAATCATTTGGGTAATATCCTGCAGCGAATCGGTAAGCGTGTCGGAAAATTTGACATAGCCAGCCGATGCGCCCGGCCCCGGCCTTTGGCCGGAGAGCGTGGTGGAAGATTTTGGCCCAGACATTTTTTCTCCTTGAAAACGGTCAACGGTTTAGAAAACTTGACCAGACGCGCCGCATCCCAATCAGACTGCCAAAGACCATGCCTGCGCCGGTCATCATCAGCCAGAAAGATTCAGGCCCGGCCTGGACAAATAGCATTGCCAGGGTGGCTGTATTGAGCGGCATGGCGCGCTCGCCGGTAAAAATCATCAGAAGCGGGCTGAGCCCAAATAGAATGGCGCCAATTCCGCTGAGAAAAAGGAACATTGCCAGCGCAACCAGCAGCGGCGCCTGCTTGCGTTCAATTTTGTCAGCGTTTTGCAGCGCCACGCTGCGCGCCAGTGCTTCCGCATCCGGCCAGTACAGGCCGTTTTTTTGCGTCAGGCGCAGCACCACGTCCTCGGGCGAGGCGCCATCCGCCAGTTGTTCGACAATCCATGCCTCGGTTTCGGTCGCATCCATGGCGCAAGTATAGCCAATTTTTCGGCGCATGGGCTGACGACTTGCCTGAGCCGCCTTTCTCATGTACACTTGCCGCGGAGGAACCACTATGACTTATCGCTATGTGATCATCGGTTCGGGACGGCAGGGAACTGCCGCCGCCTACGACCTGGCTCGTTTTGGCGAGGCCGAAAGCATTCTTTTGGGGGATATGGAAAAAGAAAAGGCGGAAGCCGCCGCCGCGCGCATTAACCGCCTGATTGGGCGCGAGGTGGCGAAGGGCGTTTTCCTCAACGCCTCGGACTCTGCCGGGCTGGCCTCCGTTTTACAGGGCGCTGACGTGGCTCTGAGCGCCGTCACCTACTACCACAACCTCGCCATCAGCCAGGCCTGCATCGCCGCCGGAGTCAGCCTGTGCGATATGGGCGGCAATACCGATGTGGTTTGGCAGCAATTGGCGCTGGATGAATCCGCCAAAAATGCGGGCGTCAGCCTGCTGCCCGACTGCGGCATGGGGCCGGGGCTGATTAATAATATGGGCGTCTACGTCATGGAGCAGTTGGACGAGCCGCGCGATGTCTATCTTTACGATGCCGGGCTGCCGCAAAAACCAACCCCGCCCTGGAGTTACCTCTGCACCTTTCACCTCAACGGCCTGACCAACGAATACGACCACGAGGCGACCTTCATCCGCGATGGAAAAATTACGCTGGTGCCGTCTTTCACCGAGTTGGAAAATATCTACATCCCGGCGCTGGGCGAGCTGGAAGCCTTCGTCATTTCGGGCAGCATGTCCACCAGCGCCGATACACATTTGGGAAAACTGCGCACCTACGAGAACAAAGTTTTGCGCTACCCGGGGCATTTTCAAACTTTTGAAGCCTACAAACGCCTGGGGCTTTTTTCGGAAGAAGCGGTGCAGGTGGATGGCGTCAGCGTCACCCCGCGCCACTTCTACCACAAACTGCTCGAAGGCAAAATCACCGCCGAGCATGTGGAAGATATTTGCGTGATGCGCGCGGTGGCCTATGGCCGCAAAGGCGAGCGCGACCTGCGCGTCACCCTCGATTTGGTGGATCGCTACGACCCGCTCACCGGGTTCACCAGCATGGAACGGCTGACCGGCTGGCATTGCGCCATCATGATGGGTTTTCAGGCGCGCGGTGAAATCGCCCCCGGAGCGCAGCGCATGGAAACCGTTTCGGCCACCAAAATCATGGATGAATTGACCCGGCGCGGCATTCAGTGGACGGTCAAAACCAAGCCGGTGTACAGCGAAAAACGGGTGAAAAAATGACCACGCTGCTTTACCAAACGGATGCGACCCTCAAAGAATTTTCCGCCACCGTCAGCGCGGTGGATGAAACGCTGCGCGCGGTGATCCTCGACCGTTCGGCGTTTTACCCCGGCGGAGGCGGCCAGCCCTGCGATTTTGGCGAATTAACTGTCGCTGGCGTGACCTACCCGGTGACGCAGGTCAAAAAACAGGGGGCGGATGTTTTCCACTTTCTCGGCGGCGAATCCCCGCTGCCAGCGGTCGGCGCGCCCGCCCGCGGAATTCTCGACTGGCAGCGCCGCTACAATCTGATGCGTACGCATACCGCCATGCACATTCTCTGCGGATGTGTTTTCCGCGATTACGGGGCGCAGGTCACCGGCGGAAATATGGAGCCGCTGGAAGGCCGCATGGATTTTGAATTTGCCAACCTGCGCGCCGAATTGGTTGGCGAAATTGAAGCCGCCGTCAACCGCGAAGTGGCCGCCGCGCGCGCGCTGCGCGTCCAAATTTTGCCGCGCGAACAGGCCTTCCAAATCCCGGATTTGATTCGCACCAAAATCAATTTGCTGCCCGCAGGAATCAACGAAATTCGTACGGTGGAAATTGTCGGCCTGGATTTGCAGGCGGACGGCGGCACGCACGTTGCGAATACCGCCGAGGTGGGCAAAATTAGCGTGGTGGATTACAAATCCAAAGGCGCCATCAACAAGCGTATTTACATCAAAGTTTCGTGATTTTCGGAATCAAAAAGCAGGCCGCGTTCAAGGCGCGGCCTGCTTTTTGATTTTTGGAACTAGCGCAAAAAGGCTTTGTGACCGGCGTAAATTGCCGCGTCATCCAGTTCTTCCTCGATGCGCATCAGTTGATTGTATTTTTCCACCCGCTCGCCGCGCGCCGGAGAGCCGGTTTTGAGCTGCCCGGTGGACATGGCAACCGTCAGGTCGGCGATGAAACTGTCTACGGTTTCGCCGGAGCGGTGCGAGACCATCGCCGTCCAACCGGCCCGATTCGCCATTTGGATGGCGTCTATGGTTTCGGTCAGTGTGCCAATCTGGTTGAGTTTAATCAGCACCGAATTGGCTGCTTTTTCCTGAATGCCGCGCGCAATGCGCTCCACGTTGGTGACGAACAAATCATCGCCAACCAGTTGGATTTTCTTGCCCAGGGTTTTGGTCAGCAGCGCCCAGCCTTCCCAATCGTCTTCGGCCAGGCCGTCTTCGATCGAGACGATGGGGTATTTTTCGACCCAGGTTTTCCACAAATCCACCAGTTCGGCGGCGGTGATTTTGCGGTTTTCCGTGCGCAGGTGATACAGGCCATCTTCGTAGAAGCCGCTGGTCGCCGGGTCGAGCGCGATCGCCACGTCATCGCCGGGTTTGTAACCGGCTTTTTCGATGGCCTTGATGATGAATTCCACCGCGTCCGAGTTTTTCTTCAGCGCCGGGGCGAAGCCGCCTTCATCGCCCACGCCGGTGCTGAACCCGGCGTCTTTGAGAACCGCCTTGAGCGAGTGGTACACTTCGCTGCCCCAGCGCAGCGCTTCGTGAAAGTCGGGGGCGCCAACCGGGGCAATCATAAATTCCTGAAAATCGGTTCCCTGCCAGTTGGCGTGTACGCCGCCGTTCATAATGTTGAACATGGGAACGGGCAAAAGCCGCGCGCCAATTCCGCCCAGGTAGCGGTACAGCGGCATCCCCGCTGATTCGGCGGCGGCGCGGGCCACGGCCAGGCTGACGCCCAGGGTGGCATTTGCGCCGAATTTGCTCTTGTTGGGCGTGCCATCTGCCAGCAGCATTTCCATATCAATCAGGGTCTGGTCAAAAGCGTCCATGCCGAAAATGACATCCGAAATTTCTTCGTTGACGGCTTCCACCGCTTTCAAAACGCCTTTGCCGCCGTAGCGGGCTTTGTCGCCGTCACGCAGTTCCAGCGCCTCGTGGACGCCGGTCGAAGCGCCGGAGGGAACTGCCGCCCGTCCGAAAGCGCCGTCTTCGAGGGTGACTTCCACCTCAACGGTGGGGTTCCCGCGCGAATCGAGAATCTCGCGCGCGTAGACAGATTCGATTGTACTCATGGTTTCTCCTGATGCTTTTGCATCGTCTAAAATGCCACCCAATGGGCGGCAGGGATAAGTTTCTTAAAGTGCCGCGCGTGATTGTAAGGCGAGTTGTGGCAAGCGTCAAGCGCGTTTTGACAAAGCCCCTCAAATACTGTATATTCAGCCGTCTCCATTTTTTCAAAGGAATGTTCCATGCCCCTCTCCGATTCGCCCGCCTACGCCAGCCGGCGCACCTTCGCCATCATCTCTCACCCCGATGCGGGGAAAACCACCCTCACCGAAAAACTTTTGCTCTACGGCAACGCCATCGAACTGGCGGGCAATGTGCGCGCGCGCCGCAATCAACGCGCCACCACCTCCGATTGGATGGAAATGGAGCGCGAACGCGGCATTTCCATCACCTCCACCATCCTTCAATTTCCCTACGCGGGCCACATCATCAACCTGCTCGACACCCCCGGCCACCAGGATTTTTCCGAAGACACCTACCGCACGCTGACCGCCGTTGACAGCGCCGTGATGGTGATTGATGCCGCCAAAGGCATCGAACCGCAAACCCTCAAACTTTTTGAAGTTTGCCGCCGCCGCGGCATCCCCATTTTTACCTTCATCAACAAAATGGATCGCCCCGCCCGCGACCCGCTCGACCTGCTGGATGAAATCAAAAAAATCCTCGGCATGGAACCCGTCCCCATGAACTGGCCGCTGGGCGATGGAATTGATTTTAAGGGAGTTTATGACCGCGCCGCGCAGGGACTCTACGTCTACGAGCGCACCGAACGCAACGAACGCGCCGCCGCTGAAACTTTCCTCCCGCGCGAAGAACTGGCCTCCAGCGGATTGGTTTCCCCCGCCCGCGCCGCCGCCCTGCGCGAAAGCATCGCCCTGCTCGACGAAGTCGGCATCGTTTTCGACCCACAGGCTGTTTTGCAGGAAAAACAGACTCCGGTTTTCTTTGGCAGCGCTCTCACCAATTTTGGCGTGCGCCCATTTTTGGAAACCTTTGTTCAATTTGCCCCGCCGCCCCAGCCCTACCTGAGCGATGCGGGCATCATCTCGCCCGAAATGCCAGAATTTTCAGGGTTCATTTTCAAAATCCAGGCCAACATGAATCCCAAACACCGCGACAGCGTCGCCTTTTTGCGCATCTGCTCCGGCCATTTTGAGCGCGGCATGGATTTAATTCACGCTCAGAGCGGAAAAACTCTGCGCCTGCTGCGCCCCTACAAACTCTTCGCCAGCGAGCGTGAAATTATTGACGAGGCCTACCCCGGCGATGTGCTGGGCCTGCCCAATACTGGCGAATTTGCAATTGGCGATACGCTCTGCTCTGGCGCGCCGCTGCGCTTTGCCCCCATTCCACGCTTTCAGCCAGAGCATTTTGCCCTGCTGCGCAACACCGACCTGAACAAACAAAAACAATTCATCAAGGGCCTGCAGCAGTTGGAAAGCGAAGGCGCGGTGCAGACCTTTTACAATGTCAATGCCTTCAAGCGCGAGCCGATTTTGGCCGTGGTCGGTCAATTGCAATTTGATGTCGTCCAGTCGCGGCTCAAAGTGGAATACAACGTGCCAACCGTCCTGGAGCGCATGACTCACACTCATCTGCGCTGGATTAAAGGCCCGGAGACGGCCATCGAAAGCCTGCCGGAACGTAATGACGCCATTCTTGCCCGCGACTCGCACAATGCCTGGGTGGCGCTTTTTAGCAGCGCTTTCTTTCTCAAGTATTATGGCGAAAAATATCCCGAATTGCGTTTTGTCGAATTTGGGCAAGAGTAGCGATTTAACGTACCCCAGATTTTCCGGCCTTGCCGCATTTTTCGGCTTATAATTTCTAATTGAATTGTTCGGGTTAGATAATTTTTCGCGTGCAGCAAACCACAAACTTGTCTTACGCAAGAGTCGCAAGCAGGAGTTTGTAAAATGGTGATTTCGACAAAACCGACCAGCGCCTGGGCGCAAGTCAATGAAAATGGGGAATTGGTTATCCCGAAAGAAATTGCCGCGCGTTACGGGCTACATCCGGGCGCGAAAGTGCGGTTGGATGAAGGGACGAACCTGGTACGTTTGCACCGCCCGGTCACGCAACTGACCAAGATTTACATCGAGCCGACAATTTCCTGCAACCTGGACTGCATCACCTGCTTTCGCAACGCCTGGCAGGAATCGGACGGCAAAATGAGCGAAGCCACCTTCCAGGCGATTTTCGAGGGGCTGAAGCAGCTCGACCCGATTCCGAATGTATATTTTGGCGGAATCGGCGAGCCGCTTTTTCACCCGCGCACCATCGAATGGATTAAGCAGGTCAAAACGCTGGGGGTTCGGGTGGAACTCATCACCAACGCCACCATGCTGACGGAAAAAATCAGCCGCAAGTTGATTGACAGCGGCCTGGATCTGCTGTGGGTTTCGTTGGACGGGGCGACTCCCGAAACCTATGCCGATGTGCGCCTGGGCGCAGAATTGGGGCCGATATTGGAAAAGCTGCGCCGCTTTAATTCAATGCGCAAAGGCGGGCATTTTCCCGTGCCAGAACTGGGAATCGCCTTTGTGGCGATGAAACGCAATATTCAGGATTTGCCAAAATTGATTCGGCTGGGACGGGGGCTGCGCGCCAAGCATTTTTCGGTCAGCAATTTGCAGCCCGCCACTGCTGAAATGCAAAAAGAACGGCTGTACGACCAAACATTACACAACGCCGCCTTTATGAATTCGCCCAGCACACCCACGCTGAGCCTGCCCAAAATGGATTTCAGCCCAGAAACACAGCAAGCGCTGTTCGATGCGTTCAACAGCGGTTGTAATATCAGTTTTGCCGGGAACAATTGGGGTGGTGCCAATGATGTTTGCAATTTTGTGGAAAGCGGCACGATGTCCATTAATTTTCGCGGCGAGGCCGCCCCGTGTTGGCCGTTGATGCACACTCACGATACATTTTTGCACAACAAGCCGCATCGCAATTACAAACACGTTATCGGCAACGTTGGCGAGCGTTCCTTGCAAGAGTTGTGGATGGATGAGGATTATGTGGCGTACCGCGAGCGGCTGCACAATTTCGTTTTTGCCCCTTGCACGTTTTGCGGCGGCTGCGATTTAGCGGAAGAGAATGTTGAAGATTGTTTCAGCAATCCCGCGCCAGTGTGTGGGGTATGCCTTTGGGCGCAGGGCGCCATTCAGTGCCCGTAGTTATTGCCAGCTGCGCTCGTCTCGGATGGGGGCCGGGTTGGCGGGCAGGGTTCCGGCGGGCAGAAGTTCCACATTGAATTGAAACTTGAGGCTTTCGCGCAGGCTGTTGGCGAGATTCTCTTTCAGCGAGGCGGATGCTTCGGGAGAAAGTTCAACCTGCAGGCTGAGAAGGTCGAGGTGTTCGCGGCGGGTGACGACTGCCTGCCAGGCGCCGATTTGCCCTGGGAAACGGGCCATCACCTCGCGCAGTTGGCGCGGGTGCAGGAACATGCCGCGTACTTTGACGGCGTCTCCGATGCGGCCCTGCCAACCCATCAGCCGGGGGGAGGCGCGGCCACAGGCGCAGCTTTCTGTGGCGTAGGCCGAAAGGTCGCCGGTGCCGAATCGCACCAGGGCGTAGATTGGATTCATCAGGGTGACGACAATTTCTCCGCTTTCTCCATCCGGCAGGGGCTGGCCGCTGTTGATGTCGCAAATTTGCAAAATGATTTCGGGGGGGATATGCCAGCCGTTTTCACGCTCGCATTCAAAACCCAGGTTGCCGCATTCGGCTGTGCCGTATCCCTGGCGGGCGATTTTGACGCCGCGCGCGTTGAGCCAGGCGCGCAGCGAGGGCGGCAGCGGTTCGGCGGTGAAAAAGGCTTTTTGAATGCCGCAGGGCAGGCCGAGTTGTTCCGCTTTTTCCAGCAGGGCTTTCAGGTAGGAGGGCAGGCCAACGTAGCCGGTGACGTTCAGGTCGGCAATCAGGCGTACTTGTCCTTCCTGGCCGCCGATGCCGCCGGGGATGACGGCGCAGCCCGCCGCCCACAGGCCTTCTTCAAACATGGCTCCGGCAGGGGTGAGATGGTAGCCGAAGCAGTTAAGGACGACATCGCCGGGGACGAAGCCCGCCGCTTCGAGGGCGGGTTTCCAGCGCCAGTAGTCGGGGATGCGCGCTTCGGGGTCGTAGATGGGGCCGGGTGATTGAAAGATGCGTTTTAGTTCGCCAGGGGCGCAGGCCAAAAAACCGCCAAAGGGCGGGTCGGCGGCTTGCAGGCCCGCCAGGTCGTCCTTGCGGATGACGGGCAGGGCGTTCAGGTCGGCGAGAGAGCGCAGGTCTTCGGCTTTCAGCCCGGCTTGTTGCAGACGGCGGGCGAAGCCGGGGGCGCGGGCGGCGAGGTTGGCGAGCAGGGCGGCGAGAGTCATGGCGTTAAATCCTCAGGAGAGCCAGCGTTTGCGGCGTTTGTAGTGTTTGACTTCGCGGTACGATTTGCGCTGACCGACTTCGGTCAGGCCGAGGTAGAACTCGCGCACATCGGCGTTTTCGCGCAGGTCTTCAGGGCGGCCTTCCAGCACGATGCGGCCATTTTCCATGATGTAGACTTCATCGGCAATGCCGAGCGCCAGGTTGGCGTTTTGTTCCACCAGCAAAATGGTCGTGCCGGATTCTTCGTTGATGCGCTTGATGATGTGGAAAATTTCGCGCACCAAGAGCGGCGCCAGCCCAAGCGAGGGTTCGTCCAACATCATCAGTTTGGGTTTCGCCATCAGAGCGCGGCCAATGGCCAGCATTTGCTGCTCGCCGCCAGAAAGATGCCCGGCGGTTTGGTTGCGGCGCTCCTTCAGGCGCGGAAAATATTCATAGACTTTTTCGATGTCGCGCGAGAGATTCAATTCTTTGCGGGTGTAGCCGCCCGCGATCAGATTTTCCTCCACTGTCAAATGGACGAAAACCCGGCGGCCTTCCATCACCTGAAAAATCCCCTGGCGGACAATTTCGGAAGCGTCCTGGTTGTGAATCGGTTTACCTAAAAATTCAATGGTGCCGTCAGTCACTTCGCCGTCTTCGGGTTTGAGCAGGCCAGAGATGGCTTTGAGCGTGGTGGTTTTTCCCGCGCCATTGGAGCCAAGCAGGGCGGTAATTTTGCCTGCCGGGACGCGCATGGACATTCCTTTCAGAACAAGGATGACATCGCTGTAAATCACTTCGATATTATTAATGGTCAGCATGGGCGCCTGCCTGGAACGGGAGAGGAAGGAATGCGGAGGAAAAGCCCCTCCCCTAGCCGGGGGAGGGGCTGAAAGGAGGCTTTACTGCCCGGCAGAAATCGCGTCGCTGACCTGAGTCCAGGCGCCGCCGGTCACTTTGTACAGGTGCAGGGAATTGTTGCCCTTGTGGCTGCTGGCCGAGAAACTAATCGGCGCGGTAACGTCACCGGTGCTGAAGTTTTGCAGGCTCTCCAAACCGGCGCGAATGTTCTCGCCGGTGGGCTCGTTGCCCGCTTTGATGGCGGCTTCAATGCCAGCGCTCATGACGGCCATTGTCCACCAACCCTGGGTGTAGTGCAGGCCTTTTTCGGCCAGGCTGGAGCCTTTGGCTTTCAGGAAGGCTTCCGCGTCTGTCTGGCCGGGAACGGCCACGGTGGGCGGGACAAAGGGCAGGGTGCCCATCACGCCTTCGGCGGCGTCACCAGCCAGTTTGACCAGAATTTCATCGGCGCACCAGTTGAGGCAGATGAATTGTGCGCCAAAGCCCTGGCTCTTGGCGTCTTTGAGCAGAACCGCCGCCGGGCTGGAGACGTTTTGAATGATGACGTACTGCGCCCCAAAGGTGGTCATTTGGGCCAATTCGGCCACGTAGTCGGTGGCGCCCTTGGGCATCGCCAAATCCATGAAGGCGCCGCCGTTGGCTTCGGTGTAGGCTTGGGCGTCTGCAACCGGTGATTGGCCGAAGGGGCTGTCGTTGTGAATCAGGGCGATTTTGATCTGGTCAGTGCCGCCTTTGGCTTTGAAGTCGTCCAGCGCCCAGCGCACGGCAATCACGGCCTGGTCAGAATAGGAGGTGCCGACCAGGAAATTGTAGGGCGCGGCGGTCAGGTCGAGCAGGCCAGCCGAGTAAGAAGCCGACATGAACGGGATTTTATCTTCGGCGATTTTGGTGCGCAGGGCCTCGGTGTCGCCCGTGCCCCAGCCCATGAAAGCCACCACGCCTTCCTGAACATACTGCGTGTAGAGTTGTTCAGATTGGTCTACTTTATAGGCGTAATCCGCGGAGGTCAGTTCAATCTGGCGGCCAGCAATCCCGCCGTTGGCATTTTTCCAGGTGACGTAATCCTTCATGCCTTCCGAATAGGGCGTGCTGACAT
>JAVHNW010000224.1:0-2683 GCA_036169755.1 bacterium
GGCCTGTTGGTTATGGTGCTGAACAAATGAACCCTTCCCTGAAACAATTTTTTTCGGTCGCGCTGGGCGTTGTCGCCGGGCTGCTGCTGGGCGCAATCGCCTTCAGCCTGCTCTACATTACCGTCCGCCAGCCGCGTGGACAGGCGGTAACGCTATTGCCGACTGCCTCGCCCCAGCCGATGGTGATTTACATCACTGGCGCGGTCGTGCGTCCCGGCGTTTACGCCCTGCCGTTGAACAGCCGCCTGCTGGACGCGCTTAACGCCGCGGGCGGGCCAACCCAAAGCGCAGACCTTTCCCAGGTCAACGCCGCCGAAATGCTGGAAGACGGCCAGCAAATCGAAATCCCTGGCGCGGGTGAATTCCCCACCCCCGTTTTTACCATCGGTCAGGATGGCCTGGTCGCCACCGCCACGCCGCCGCTTGGCGCGCTAATCAACATCAACACCGCCGATGCCGTCCTGCTGGATACCCTGCCTGGCATTGGCCCCTCCACCGCTCAAAAAATTGTCGAATACCGCGACCAAAATGGCCCCTTTGTCAGCGTAGAAGATTTGCTAAAAATCCCCGGCATTGGCCCCAGCACCCTGGAAGAAATCCGCCCGCTGGTGACGGTCGAATGAACTTCGACCACTTCGATTTTCTCGCCCCATTTTACGACCGCGTCCTCCCGTTTTCACGTCTGGAAAAAATGTTGAGTCTGCTGGCCTTGCCCGCGCCCGTGACCTTACTCGATGCGGGCGGCGGAACGGGCCGCGTGGCGAAAGCCCTCCAGCCGCAGCTTGCCTCCGTTGTCGTGATTGACCTCTCCGCGGGAATGTTGGCGCAGGCCCGCCAAAAAGAATTGACGGCGACCAGCGCTGCCACCGAAAACCTGCCTTTCCCCGCCGAAAGTTTTGAGCGCGTGCTGATGGTGGATGCGCTGCATCATGTTTTTGACCAGCGCCAGACGATTCTCGAACTCTACCGCGTGCTAAAACCCGGCGGACGGTTGGTCATTGAAGAACCCGATTTGCGCGTTTTCGCTGTCAAATTGATTGCCCTGGCCGAAAAACTAGCGCTAATGCGCAGCCATTTCCTGGCCCCGGCGCAAATCATGGCCCTTTTCCCCGCTGAAGCGCAAATTCATCTTGAAGCCGCCGATGGCAACGCCTGGATTATCGTTGAAAAACATGAAATTTTCTACCCGCCTGAAAGCTGACCTGACCCTCCTGTTTGTCACCGTATTGTGGGGCAGCGCCTTCGCTGTTTTGCGTCAGGCGGCTGACCCTGGCCTGGTGTTTTATCTCAATGGATTGCGGCTGCTATTGGGCGGCGTACTGCTCATCCCCATTTCCCGCTGGCAAAAAGAAAAAATAGAAAAATCGCTGATTGCGCCGGTGGCGCTGACAGGCGTGGCGCTGTTTGTGGGCGTTGCGCTGCAAATGATTGGCCTTTCGATGACGACCGCCGGGAACGCTGGTTTTTTGACCAGTCTCTACGTTGTTTTTGTCCCTTTTTTGCTGTGGATGCGCTGGGGCCAAAAACCGTCTCCGCTGCTGCTGGTGGCAGTGGCGCTGGCCGTTGCTGGCGGATTTTTACTCAGCACCGCCGGCACCTATCAGATTGCCTCAGGCGATTTGTGGGTGGCGGCCAGCGCCATTTTTTGGGCGCTGCACGTGGTTTTGATTGGCCGCTTTGCCGGAAAAATCCCTTCCATCGCCTACGCCGCCGGACAGTTTTTTGTGGCCGGGCTGCTCAGCCTGCTGGTGGCGTTTTTCCGCGAAACGGCGAGCGCCGCCGGGTTGATGGCGCTGCTGCCCAGCATTCTTTATACGGGCGTTTTTTCGATTGCGGCTGGTTTCACTTTGCAGGTTTTTGGCCAGCGGCATACCCCCTCGGGTGACGCGGCGCTGATTCTCAGCCTGGTAGCGGTTTTCGCCGCTTTTTTTGGCTGGCTCCTGCTGGGGGAGATTCTCCTGCCGATACAACTTTCCGGCTGCGGCTTGATTCTGGCTGGGGTGATTCTTTCGCAGGCCAGAGAATTTTCTCCCTCTCGAAAATAAAAAATCCCCGGCGCGCCGGGGATTTTTTATTAGGGGTAAATTTCGCTCAGCACAGGCGCATAATTACAGCGGCAGCCATGCTGATGAGAACAACCCTGGTGCGGTAAAACTGGAACAGAGTCTTTGGCAAAGGTGCCGCGCGATTCGTAGCACAGCGGGCAGGCGTCACCAGCAACGTTGATGCGGATGGCCGTGACGCGCGGATTTTGCTGCAGCTGCCTGAGCGCAACCGACGTGGCTGAAAACTCCCTCAGGCTGGCGTGACAATGAACACATTCTTGGGCGACATCGGGCGATGTTGCGTTACAACGGGTGCAGGTTTGCAAGGCGGACCTCCGGGGCTTTTTCTTTATTTTACTCCGGGCAATTAAGCCTGCACAGGTTTTTGTTCAAAACGGTACAAACCTGATTTTTGCAGCAGCGTGCGATTTTCCCCTTTTTGCACATTGGCGCGGCGCGTCAGATTGTTGATGTGCGCTATCAGTTCGCTGCCCGGCACCGGCTTGACGAGATAATCATCGGCACCGGCGTCGAGGGCGCTGGCAATCATGGCCGGGTCGCCAAGCGCCGAAAGGATGACAATCGGCATTCGGCTAAAGGCGCGCACTTCGCGGCAGATATCCCAACCGTTCTTGCCA